>CAYPPC010000011.1:0-21417 GCA_964412435.1 uncultured Paludibacter sp. | reverse complement strand
TATGTTGAGTAACCCGTATCATTCGTTTGGAACCAGTTTATAAAGTTTATCGTTAGGACGTACTTTTTCATTCAACAAAATACTAACCAGATCACCACGCTCAATGCGATTTACCTGTTTGTTATCAATGCGTACCTCTTCAAGCACGGTTTCAACAACACCCGTGGTCGGACCCATTACGAGCAGTTCATCACCCAGTTCGCTGTTGTAAGCCTCAATCAGAAACTCACCTACACCGATTTTATCATAATAATTCATCACTTTACCGATATACACCTTACGTTTTGTGGCTTTCGAACCAGCCACATCACTCCACTCACCCATCTTGCGACCCAGATAATATCCATCCCAGAAGCCGCGGTTATAAACCGTTGCAAGACGCTCTTTCCACTCTTCGATTTTCTCCTGTGTGTAGGTACCTTCAGCAATTGAGTCAATGGCTTCACGGTAGCAGCGTATGGTAGTATAAACATAATCAGCACTGCGACCGCGTCCCTCAATCTTCAGCACAGTTACTCCGGCATCAATTACTTTATCAAGGAAGTCAATAGTGCTCAGATCTTTGGCCGACATTATATATTCATTTTCAATTTCAAACTCAATGCCGTCTTCTTTGTCGGTCACAATAAAACTTTTGCGGCAGATCTGGTTGCATGCTCCCCGGTTGGCCGAGGAAAAGCTGGAGTGCAGACTGAGGTAACATTTGCCGGAAACGGCCATACAGAGTGCTCCATGTCCAAAAACTTCAATACGAACCAAATCTCCTGATGGGCCGGTAATCTCACGTCTTTCGATCTCTTTTACCAGATCAGCAACCTGCATCAGGCTCAGCTCACGCGCGGTTACCATTACATCGGCATAAGCTGAATAAAACTCCACTGTATCGATATTGGTGATGTTGGCCTGAGTAGAAATATGAACCACCACACCTGCCTTCCGGCAGTAGTTCATCACCGCATGGTCAGATGCAATAACAGCGGTTATGCCGCTCTCTTTAGCTGCATCAATAATGCGTTTCATCAGGTTAATATCATGGTCATATACGATAGTATTTAGCGTCAGGTAGCTCTTCAATCCGTTATCGCGACAAATCTGAGCTATCTTTGCCATATCCTCAATGGTGAAATTATGCGATGATTTGGTGCGCATATTGAGTTGTTCAACACCAAAATAAATGGAGTTTGCACCTGCTTTGATGGCTGCCGCAATGGCATCGTAAGATCCGGCCGGAGCCATCAGTTCAATAGGCTGTTGTTTCATTTTCAATATATTTTATCTTAAAAACAGGCTTACTATGGCTTACAAGCCGTCAACTGCCTGTTTTATTCTCTTAATTTTTTGCAAAGATACAATATATTATCGAGAAGTAGCTTTGTAAGAATTAATGAAAGACTTAATAAAAGAGAAATTTATCTTTTATTTCCAGGTCGGAATATTTTCAGGTCGGAATATTTTCAGACATTATTCAATCCCAATCAGCCTAACTAACTTTTCAACGTAAGCCGTATTGTGGGTAATATCGGTGAGTGTTTTAAGAACAATTGCTTTTTCGGTCTCTTCCCAGCTCCCTTTTTTCTTCCATGTTATTTTTCTGCACTTCTGATACACTTTTCTGGAGCTGTCGTAGTAATAATCAGAAGTAATTATCCCATAACCGATATAGTGATAACGCCCTCTTTTTGCAATTACCACATCACCCGGCTGCATGCGGTACATAAAATCCCAATTGGCAGCCACATCATTTTTACGTGTCCCTTCCCGACCGTCAGCACGTATCAATGCCTCACGAATCTCCTCTTCGCTTTCGTATTGTGCCAAATCACCAATTTTATCCCAGCCCAGCCCGATAATGCCGGAATCGTAAAACTCATCCCAATAAGCAGCCCGGTCACCGGGAGCATAAAGCCAATATTTTCTCATTTTTGATTAATTAAACATTATGCAGTTTTGATTTCGATTTACTCACCGAATTTTCTATTAATATCCTACTCTCCGGTTAGGAATTGTGGAACAATTCGCTGAGGATTTTTCTGCTCAAAGGCATAAGCAATTTCAAGCAAGACCGATTCACTCCAGGCTTTGCCAAAAAATGAAACACCCACCGGAAGCCCGTCAACATTGCCCATGGGCAAAGAGATAATAGGATAACCTGCCTGAGCTGATGGCGAAGAACTTGCCAGCTGGAAGTTGTCACCATTTACAAGGTCTGTTTTCCAGGCCGGAGAGCCTGTTGGTGCTACAATAGCGTCCAGGTTATGCTCCTGCATCACTTTATCAATACCGTTCTCGCGTGTTCCGCTTAGCATTTCAGAGAGTGCAATTTTGTACTCCGGCGAGTTGAGGTCATCGACCATTTGCGCCATCTCCAGGTAGAGCTGATTGTAGTGTTTTAATTCCACCTGGTCGTTTTTATTAAATTCAATCAGCTCTTCAATACTCTTAATTGGTGCATCCGGACCAAGTGAAGCAAAGTAGTTATTCAAACCCTCTTTATACTCATAAATCATCACAGTCATAGCACCTGCAGAAGCACCCGGTGCAGTAACTCTGTTAACTTCGATCACTTCAGCACCCTCCTTTTTCAATAACTCAATCGTTTTTTCCATCACGCTGTCCACCTTGAAGTTTTTACCGGAAGCACCGGTATAAAAACCGATTCTTTTCCCTTTCAATCCGTCCGGATTGAGAAATTGTGTATAATCATTGTGCGCCTTGCCTTCGCCTGCTAAGGTTTTGGCATCCAGCTTATCAACGCCTACTACAGCACCCAAACAGATAGCCACATCGGTAACAGTGCGCGCCATAGGCCCGGGGGTATCCATTGTGCTTGCAATCGGTATTACACCACGACGACTAATCAGTCCGACAGTCGGTTTAAAGCCCACGATGCCGTTTGCATTGGAAGGACAAACGATAGAGCCGTTTGTTTCGGTACCAATGGTGAGCATCGCTAAATTGGCAGAAATAGCAGCACCCGAACCGGAACTTGAACCGCAAGGATTACGTGTCAGGTCGTAGGGATTTTTAGTTTGTCCAATAACACCACCCCAACCGCTGCTCGACATCGAGCCACGAAAATTAGCCCATTCACTCAGGCTCGCTTTACCCAAAATCACAGCACCGGCCTCACGTAATTTCCGTGCTACTTCGCTGTCTTGCAGTGGGTAAGATTCCACCAAAGCACGTGAACCGGCTGTACAAGGCATGCCGTCGTGTGTATCGATATTATCTTTTAGCAAAACCGGAATACCGTGCAGCATACCTCTTGATTTGCCCTCTTTCAACTCCTTGTCTAACTCTTTTGCTATCTCAATCGCATCGGGATTAAGAGTAATAATCGAGTTTAGCTCCGGTCCGCTTTTGTCAATCACATCAATACGATCCAGATAGGCGCGTACCACCTCTTCAACCGTAAATTCTCCGCTATTAAAACCATCTTGCATCTGCTCCACGGTGTATTCTAAAAAGCGAAAATCGTTATAATCCGCTACCTGCTTTTTCTGATTGCAGGAAACCAATAGCAAGAAAAGTGTCGCTAAAAATGATAATTTAAGAAAATGTGTTTTCATGGTGTTGTATTTTGTAATTTAAGTTGTAAACAAAGATAAAGCTTTTGTAGTTGAAGTGCAACTACTTGCCAATTATATGTTACAATGTATTTCTTGCTCTATCGAGTAAAATAAACCACATCCAATTCTTCCAATTCAAACAATTTCTCAAAAATTTATGTTTTAAGTCTGAAAGGGCTTTTGTTTTAAAAACGATATCAGTAATAAACTGATCAAATAAAATTAGGATTATGAGAAAGTTTCATCCGTTTTACGTGATTGGAAGTGTAGGGACAGTTGTTGTAGCGCTGCTGCATCTGTTTTTTGCCCTGGGCTTAGGGTTAAGTTCGATGCATTCACTGTTTTTTGTACTATATTCAACATTTATCAGCTTCATCGTGTTGGGTGTTGTTCTCAGTGTTAAAAACCGAAAAGAATTCGATAAAAAAAGGAATGAAATAACATAAGCACAAGCTACTTATTTATCCCCAATCATGAATCATTAAAAACCTTCAGGATCGAAAAGAATAAAACGCATTAAAAGTTAAGAGCAGAAGGTAAAAAGGGTTATATGCCTTAGAGCCGAATATCACACAGCCTGCTCCGATTTGGAGCAGGCTGTGCTGTGCTTTACTTTAGGTAAGCATAATGTTGTTTTATTAGAATTATTATTCCTTTTTACCTGGATTCAGATAAGTCTGTAAGTCTTCTATATACTGCTGAAATGCCTCAATTCCTTTTGATGTGATGCGACAAACAGTGCGCGTACGCTTGCCGGAGAATCCCCGTTCCACTTCAATATATTCGGCTTCGTTGAGTTTGTCAAGTTGAACGCTGAGATTGCCGGCAGTGGCACCGGTTTTCTTTCGGAGATAAACAAAATCAGCTTCTTCCACCGAAATAAGGATGGACATCACAGCCAACCGAAGTTCAGAATGTAATAGAGGGTCGAGCGATACAAACATAATTATCTCCTTCCTTTTACATTGAGAATATGACCGGGAATAACCATCATTACCAGAAATACAGCAGCAAATACCAAAATCTGATTTACTCCAAGTATAAACAGACAAACAAGTGACAAAGCAAGTCCCGCAAATCCTGCTATAGCTATAGGAGTAAAGCGTATAACTAATCCCGTGATTGCCGTACCACTGCCCATCAGTAGAATAATTATGAAAAGTATGGGTAAATTCCAGTATAGCATAGCTGTCACCGAGGTAATGAGGCCGGCAATTCCTAGTACCAGCCAGATATAGCTAATTACTCTGTCAACATATGTCTTTACTCCCTTTTCATTTTTTTGGAGAAAAATAAACATAATCGGTCCGGCTATTAACGGAATCAGAAACCATAAATAATTTATTTTAGGATTACCTGTTGCCTTTAAGAAATACCATACCAATAGTGATATACCAATCGTTGTATATCCCCAAACAAGAAAGGATATTCCGCTGCCTTTCTCCAATTTCTGTTGTGTGTTTTGAATCATTCGAGCGATGAGTTCCAAACTCTCTTTCTCATTAAGTTGTCTTTCTTCCATAGTTTTGTGTTTTAATAATGTAAATCGATTTATAAAATAAACTACAAATATATTGCAAATATAAATAGGTTTATATTATAAACCAAATATTTTGAGAAGATATTTCCAGTCGTTTTTCAATAAAGTGTCAACTCTCTGATAATCTACCATTTGTGGAATAATAAAAGAATATGTTTTTAATGGAATTTTTATTATATATTTCTATTCATAATTTCATATTCTCTAATCACATAGGTATTTACTTTCTAATTGAGCAAGAACAAGTAATGCGTTGTTTTCAAATAGTTAGGTCACATTAATATTTTATAAAACAATCCCATTCCAACAGCATAAACTACAGCTCTGCTAACATACTATTCAAGAGTAAATATCAAATCGGTTCCACTAATTTATCATGCAATTATTTTAGATTTTATCGATAACTTCATTAATCCTAAGATGAACTTTCTTTTATTGCATCAATGATCTTTATATCTTTTTAGCGTTTAAAATCACGAATGATATTGTGTAAAAGGATATACTCGTGATTATGCAGATATTTTTCAACATCTCTCTTATTTGCGAAAACTTCATTTTAAAAACAAAGCAACGCACAGCCTAAACTGTGCGTTGCTTTAAATATCACCTAAATAACAAAGCGTATTACAACTTATTCAGCAGCTGTCGTGCCGCTCTTACTTGTTCTTCGGTTGAAACATTGGGACGATTTTCTAAAGTAAAGCCTTGAATCGTGGTCTCCAGTTGTTGCAGTTTTTTAGGATTGTTGGCGTACTTTTTACGCAGGATGCGGATTTTTTCTACATCCTGAATACCCTCAATCAAACGCTCAAAACGAATACTGCTGCGTGCATCGGGATAGACCTGATAAGTATCTCCGGCAGCCCAGGTGCGGAAGCGGGAGTCTTGCAGCGGTGATCTTGTCCAGCTGTTAAAGGCCCAGCGCAGGTAGCCGTCGTAGTTTCCTGCAGCCACATGCCAGCCGGTCCAAACGGCTTCAGCCGGTGCCGAAAAGGTAAAGATATTCGGGAATGGCTCAGTACAGCAAGTGTAAACCGTGCTCCGTTTCCCTTCGGCATCGCGACGCGCTTTTACCGCTTCGGGGAAGTTCTGTCCAAATGCAAGACAATAGTCATAGAGATCAGCTTCAATCTCTTCGTGATAATTTCCGGCCAGCGTAATTTTATAGTTCGCATCCGCCTCTTTAATCAGTTTAATCGCATTCTGCATATCCCGCATAGCGCGCTCATCCATCGCGATGGTGGTCTTTTCAAACCAGCCTTTCGACTTCAAATGCGACGCAAAATCCTTCAGGAAAGGGAGCCAATAGTCGGCATACTCCTGCTGATGCGTTTGCGCATTGATAAACTGCACACGTCCAGTCGCCACATCATAATAGTCGAAGCTCATCGCCCAGGGAATCATCGTGTAGCAGTTAATCTGCTCCGTGATACCCACTTCGTTCATCATAAACTCCACCCACTTATCAAATACATCGTAGCGGTACTCCCAGCTGCCATCCAGGTGCTTGATACGCGTCACCATGCTATCAAAATGATCTTCCGTCTGCCCATTCCAGGGCTTGTGCATAATGGAAGCGGTGATCACTTTTTGCCCGGCATCGGCCAGCATTTTCATTTGCGGTTTTAGCTTCGCAAAATGGGCATCACTCCACAGTTCTACTTCGTGAAAACGGGCAACCGCATAGGGATTTTGCCACATATCGAGGTGAATGCTCCACTCTGCCGGTTTTGGCAGCGTACTGTTCACCACAGTCAGCGAGATGTTTAATGAGCTGATTTTGCCACTTTCGTTTAGCCTAAGTACACCGCGGTATCTGCCCGGTTGTGCATTTTCCGGAACGGAAACAGAAAGCCAAACCGGTTTGTTGGTGTATGCCGGAATGGTCAGGTTTTCAATTTGATGATTGAGCACATCCGCCACTAAGGTGGAGTCATAGGCCGTCGGGTCAGGACGGTGACCGCAACCACCGCCGCCGCCTTTGTTCAGTTCATCAGTCATTACATAACTTACCGGCTGAATTTTCATGGCAGATGCAGCGATGCTGTTTCTGCCACTTCTTAAATCAGAGATTGAAAAGCTCACATTTTGCAGATCAGTTTTGGTATAGAGCAGCGCTTGTGCATTCACACGCTCACCGCGCCAGGCGATCAGATTAATTTGCGTAGCTTTACCATCTTTATTGGCCATGTCCGCTTTGTTGGGAATGGAAAATTTGGGGTAACGGGTGTCCGTATTTCCCCAAATAAATGCGTAGTCGCTCTTTAGCGTAGATTGCCAAACCTCCTTGCTGTCAAAGGGTTTGCTATCCTTCAACTCGATGTAGTTGTCCTGTGCTGTGATTAAAAGCGGCAGGAGCAAGAGTAGTAATGTAAATTTTATTTTTGTCATAGTTAAAAGTCCTTTCCGCCATGATGTTCGGATATTTTGGACAGATTTTAATTATTAATATTACTTTGTTTCTGTTCTTTCGCCCTTTCAGGGCTGTAATTTCATTTTTTTAATCTACACAGGGCGTTTGCCCTATGCTATATTATTTCGGGCTTTCAGCCCTTGGTTACCAGATAGTATTTAGTTAAGTTAATTTGTATTGGACATTCAGCCCTAACAACAAAACAATCAAATCTTTATTCGCATCTTAAACTTGCCATGTAATTTCCAATTCTCAAATTGACTAATTCACTTATTGACACATTGGCTAATTAAAGAAAATCTACCTCCGCCATGGTCGCTACTTTTCCGCCACCGGCGATATCGATTGCAACAATTTTTATGTAGCGGGTTTGAACCGGAGCTTTCAAGCGGTGCGTGCGAATGGATGGATCATTGATCAGGTTACCAAAGTTAAACTCCTCCACGGTTTCCCAATTTTTACCGTCACGGCTAATTTGAATCTCACCTTTTTCAATCATTCCTTGTGAATTTACCGTTTGTGGTGTATAAACAAAGGCTGAAATCTGCTCTGTTTTTCCTAAATCAATCGCAATAAAATGAGTCTCATCACTCACTTTACTTTGCCAGTAGCTACGACTGTTGGCATCAAATGCACGGGCAGCTTCGCGGTTATTCTCTTCACTGCTCGCCTCCAGCACGCGCCATGATTTCTTGAGAATACCTATCTCAAGCAACTCAACAGCCCCCTTCGCGTCATTAATAAAGGAGACAGCTTTCACGCTACTCTTCTCTGCAAAGAAGGGTGCGCTGTATTTTTTCGAATTGCGGGTCGGTTCGCTGCCATCAGTTGTGTAGAAAATTTCCGTACCGACATTCAGATTTTCAGCAGCATTTTCACCGTGCGGCTTCCAGCCAAATTCAGACTGGCGCGGTGCAATGGTCACCATTCCCTCCATATTGCGGGTGATGCTCAATAGCGGCGGACGGGTTTTGTAATAATGTGCCGAAATATGACTGATTGCCGGTGCCATGCGCGACTCCAGCACACGCAAACGAAGTTTATCTGTAGTCACCTCCGGAAAACGCAGAATACGTTTATAACCGATATTGCTGGCAGAAACGATCTCCTGCCAGGCACCGTTTATCCAGGCATCCACGGCATGTTTTTCAACCCTTTCACTGTGTGTGGCAATCGCCTCTTGCAGCATAAGTCGGTTGATTGTCTGTGGGTTTTTTAATGTAATTACAATCTCTTTATTCGCTTTTTTTAAGAGTTTGTAGCTGTCGGGGTTATTGTCCAACACCTTTTTGGGGCCTTTGGCACCTTGCAATAAATTGGTTTCATAAGTTTCGCGAATGCGGCGACCAACCTCTTCAAGCACCGCTACATCCTGATCGGAAAATTTCCCTTCGCGGTTGGGCGGGATATTGAGTAAGAAGGTAGAGTTACCACCCACTGAGCGCTCGTACATATCAAAAACATCATCGGCACTGCGCACTTTCTGGTGCGTATCATCACGATAGAACCACCCTTCACGAATAGAAGTGTTGGTTTCGGCCTGCTGATAATGCAAATAAGCGGGCGCAGAGTTGTACAGTACCTCGCGTGAACCAAGATCTGTTTTCATCATATCGGGGAAATTTGTCGTTGTATCGGGGTTGTCCGGATAAGGGATAATATTCCACTCCGTATCGCGGGTTGCACCCGACTCGTTTCCGCACCAGCGGACATCCTGACACCCAAAAATAACGGCCTTGGGTGCCAGAGTTTTAATCAGTTCTTTCCAGGCGGGATAATTGTAAGTTTGTCCGCCTTTGCGTTTCGGATGCGCACCATCGAACCACAATTCGTGCACTTCGCCGTACTCAGTCAGCAATTCAAAAAGTTGATTCAGAAAATACTCGTTGTAATCATCCACTTCAAATTCAAAAGTGGTTTTATTGGCAAAAGGACGTCCCGGCACTTCACGAGGAATAGTGCGCTTGGTTTTTGGACTCAGATTTCCATAGAGTCCTTCGGGATGTTCAATTTGATAAAGGTCGGCCGGAGAGAGATAAATCCCCAGCTTTAAACCATATTTTTTACAGGATGCGCTCATGTCTCGCAGCACATCTCCCTGTCCGTTTTGAAAACCGGTGGACATAATTCCATGTTCGGTATAGCGGCTTTGCCAAATAACAAAACCATCGTGATGCTTCACTGTGAGAATCACCATTTTCATCCCAGATGCAGCCATGGCGCGGCACCATTGATCGGTATCCAGCTCTTTTAAGTCAAAAATAGCAGGATCTTCCATGCCATCGCCCCACTCCATGCGGGTAAATGTATTGGGTCCAAAATGGACAAATGCGATATATTCATTGCGCAGTGCCTCCAGTTGATTTTTGGTTGGAACCACATGCGCAGCTTTACGAATTATCAGTTCGGGAGTGTCATTCTCAAAAATTTGAATGTTGTTTTGGGGTTTAATTTTTTGCGCCTGCAAAGCAAAAGCCAGAGCAAAAGCAAAAAGGAACAGAATTGATCTTCTCATAGTTATTTTAAATGTGCAGTAAATAGCGTTTTGATATTTCCTGACAAAAATAACCAATTAAAATGAAAGGATGCCTATGCAATTAGCTTCAAAAGGCACTATTTAGGTATTTCCTGCCTATTTTTTAACATATTCACACCCACAATTCCCAGCAGTACCATAAAACCGCCTATAAAGTGGTAAGTGTAGAGATGCTCGCCCAGAAGCAATACACCGGCAAATACCGCCACTACCGGACTCAGATTATTAAAAATTGCTACCTGCGAAGCCGGGATATAGCGCAAAGCATTATTGGTCAAAAATGAGGTGAGAAATGTTGAAAGCACCCCCAGGTAAATTACCGACCACAAAAAGCTGCTTTCACGATAAGGAGCAAAATATGAAGCCACCGTACCACCCTTCAGATGCATTATGAATGCTACAATATTGAAGAAAATCGCTGCGGTAATGGTCATAAAAAAGGTGATATCCATGGAGTCCACTTTTCGGTTGAGACGGCGCCCCACGATAAAGTAGAAGGCCATAGAAACCACCGACAGCAGGATATAAAAATCACCTTTTAGTGACTCTTTACTTACTGCTCCCAAGCCCGTTTTATAAAGAATATAGAGCACCCCAAACATCGAGAGCAACACACTGATAATCTGCCAGATATTACTCTTCTCTTTAAGAATCACTCCGGCCAGAATCAGTGTAATTACCGGTGCAGTTGCAGTTAATATTCCCGCTTCGGAAGCGGTGGTGTATTTCAAACCAATGGTTTGAAAACTAAACAGTAGAATGGAGTAAAACAACGCCATCATAAAGAACGAATGCAGATGCTCCCGTTTAAAATTGGGCTTTTTACGCCGCACCAGAGTATAATAGAGCAAAATTGCAAGCGCCGCCATCAAAAAGCGGTGCGCCAGTACATCCAGCGCACCTGCTGATTGCAGCGCATATTTAATAAAAATAAAAGCAAAACCGATGATAATGGTCATCAGCGTAAGACCGATGTAGGCGGTTAATACGCCACCTTTAGGTCCTCCCGAAAGGGAAAATCGTTCTTTTATTTTAGTTTTATCAGGCAATTTTTTGTTAGTGTATTGGTGTATTATGTGTATTGGTATATTAGTGTAAACGTCGCAAAAAACAACGTCAAAATCAAACTTATTTAACGGCTGTGAACACAACATTGCAACGATTCAAAGCTGCAGAATCAACCCAAACCCCGTAACTCGCAAACAAAGTAAAGTTTCAAAACGAATGCAATTCCACTTATCATTTAAAATAAAAGCATACCTGCAACTACTGCAACGTTTTTACGTCGTACTATATCTATCCCTCCCTAAAGTGAGGCAGGCGAGATGACAAAAGTCGTTGTAACTAATAGCCCATCAACAAATGTTACATCAAACATAAAACTTGAAAATCGACGGGTGATAAAGTTTGCAAAACATGTACAACGTCAAACATCAAACCCCTAAACGTTTAATTCATCATCATTTTTAATTTTCAATTATTTACGTTTATCTGCCGCAAACATTTCCAAAACCAGACATTGGCTAATTCTCACATTAATTAATTGGCTAATTGACTTAAATTCCACTCATTAATCGTCTCTTTTCCACCGGCTTCGTAAACTTGCTCTAACTGTTGGGCATAGCGCTCTTCCACTTTACCACGAACAATTTTCATGGTGCTGTTTACCAGGCCGTTTTGCTCTGTGAAGGGCTCTTCGGAAAGAATATAGAGTGCCGGCAACCAGCGTTCGGGGAACATTCCTTCGAACTTTCCGCCTTTGCGATATTCACCAAATTCCCGGTTCAGTTTATCAAGTGCGAGTTCTTTGGCTTCCTTGCTGTTAATGTCCAGGTCGGGTTGTTTATGCTTCACATAGCTATTGAGCGCCTCTTTATTAGGCACCACAATGGCCGATGTAAAGGTATTCTGATTATTATACAGAACAATTTGTTCAATATAACGTGAGTTCTCAACCACGGCTTCTTCAATACCTTCCGGGCTGTACTTTTCGCCGTCGGCGGAAATAAGCAGACTCTTGAAACGCCCCAAAACGTAGAGATAACCATCGTCATCCATATAGCCCATATCGCCGGTGTAGAGCCAACCGTCGCGAACGGTTTCTGCAGTGGCTTCTTCATTGCGATAATAACCTTTCATCACATTTTCACCCTTAATTACGATTTCACCTTTTTGGTAATTGGGCAGCTCTTTACCCTCATCATCACAAATTTTCAGCTCCATCGGTTTCACCAAATAGCCGGATGAACCCAATTTGTGTCGCTCCTGACCATTAGAAGAAATAATGGGTGTTGCTTCCGAGAGACCGTAACCCTGAAACATTGGAATGCCGATTGCGTAGAAGAAACGCTGCAAATCGATATCAAGAAGTGCGCCGCCTCCAATGAAATATTGCAGTTCGCCACCAAAAGCTTCACGCACTTTCGAGAAGAGTATTTTATCTAAGAGAGCCAGAATTGGTTTTTTGAAAATCTGCAATCCTTTACCTTTATTGTACCCCTCTTTGTTGTACGAGTAGGACATTTCAAGGGCAGTGTTGAAGAGTTTCTCCACCGTTTTACCCTGCTTACGGATGTTGGTCTCAATATTTTTACGGAAATTTTTGGCAAGTGCCGGAACACTTAATAAGAGGTTGGGTTTTATCTCATTAATATTGATCGGGATATTGCGCAGTGTCTCCATACCGGTGCGCCCCACCTGAACCGTAGCCACACTGGCACCACAAGCCATAAAGCTGTAAAATCCGGCCACATGTGCAAAACAGTGGTCGAGCGGCAGAATAATCAACGTGCGGTAGCTCGGCGGGATGGTCATCAGCGAGAGTGCCTGCTCCACGTTAGCTGTATAGTTCCGGTGTGTCAGCATCACCCCTTTCGGATCGGCCGTAGTGCCCGATGTATAACTGATAGTTGCCACATCATCCGGCTGGATAGCCTGTGCACGCTCATTAACGGCTTCAGGACTGTTTTTCAGATATTCGCGCCCTAAGGAGAGCAGTTCGCTGAGCGGCATCTCATTTTTCTCATACTTTTCCTGGTCGTCCAGGATAATGATTTTCTCAACCAAAGGTAATTGTTCGGCAATTTTTCTGATTTTTGGCAGCTGTGGTGCCGACACCATAATCATGCGCGACTCCGAGTGAATCAAACGGAAAGTGAGGTCATTACTCTCTTCTAATTTTATGGAGAGCGGCACATTTACCGCACCGGTGTAAAGAATTCCAAGTTCACTGAATATCCAATCGTTACGCCCCTCTGAGAGCAGTGCGATTTTTTCATAAGGTTTAATACCCAATGAAATCAGCCCCGCTGCAATCTCTTGTGAGCGCTCTTTTGTTTCGAGGTAGGTGGTAGACTCAAATTTATCAGTCAGTTTTTCCCACAAAAAAGGGTTTTTACCATACTTTTCTACGCTGGTATGCAGCAGATCAATAATAGTTGGTTTCTTGTTTGCCATGGTTATATTCGATTTAGTTTTTTGATATCAAAACAGCTGTAAAGATAAGAAGAAAAACTTAATTTGGGATATTAAAAGTTATTAAAGCTGATTTTGAGAAGGGAGAGAAGGATTAATCTTTTGCAAATAGAATCTTGGAGGGTTATTAGATTAGTTGCTGATTGATAGATGTATCTTTTCTTTCTACCTCGGTTACCTCGGCTTCATTTCGGCGACGCTCAATGCAACGCGCTCGGTCACCTTTGTGGTTCATTAATTTTTGTGCTTTCTTTCTTTTCTTTTGAGAAACGGTTGCTTCGACTTCATTTCGGCGACGCTCAATGCAACGCGCTCAGCCACCTTTGCGGCTGATTGTTATTCCTGCTTTCTTTAATCATCGCTATTATGCGCCTTTCAATACCAGCACAGGTCATTGAGCGTAGCCGAAATGACACGATAAATAATAGCACAAGTCGCCGAGGCGTCGTACCTCAATAACAGCACAGAAAGCAACATAAAAATATCCTATAGATGCTCCCTACACCTTCTTCCCCAAATAAAAGGAGTTCCGATACTCAGACGGGGTTTGGTTAAAGAGGGATTTGAATTGATTATTGAAATTTGATATGTTTCGGTAGCCGCACTCATAGGCAATTTGGGTGATATTCAATTCACCCTCCATCAATAGCCGGCTGGCAAAACCTAAGCGCACTTCATTGACAAACTGTGTAAAGGTTTTCTTGGTGCTTTTACGAAAAAAACGTGAAAAGGCCGAGATATTCATCCCCACAATTTCAGCAGCATGGGTTTGTGAAATTTCATTTTTGAAGTTGGTCATCACATACTCATAAATCTTACGCAGTGGTTCGGATTGCTTGAAAACAGCCTCTTGTTCCGAGAAACCATTGGTTGATAGCAGCTTATAATCTTCACTCACGGCCAGCAGTTGCAAGAGATTCACAAAACCCATAAAACGCTCAAAACCACTCAATAAGAGGAGGTCATTTAGCAAGTCTGTGGCCTTTTGTGTGATATCTTGCCCAAAATGGATTCCTCTGTCGGCCCGCACAAACATGGAGTTGATGTTGTGCATTTCAGGAGTTTCGAAGAAATGGTTTCCGGCAAAGTTTTTATTAAAATGCGCAACAATTGAAATGGCCGAAGATTGAGCATCTCCGGTGTAAAACTTCTCGTCATTTTTCCAGTAATGCGGCAAACCATTGCCCAGCAAAAACAGATCTCCGGATTCAAAACGTCCCATATAATTGCCTGCAATCATTTCGCCGGAACTGGATACTTTTAGCACCAATTCCATCTCATCATGATAGTGAAAGTTGACCGGAAAAAATTGAAATTCTTTCCTTTGAAGCATAAAGCTTTCATTCACTTCAGTTGTTTCTTTGATTAACAGAGGTTTCATATTTAGCCGAAAAAATGACTTAACACCTACAAATATAAGCAATAAAAATGAGGGGTTTTATCGTAATAGTCAAAAAAACATCACTATTAGCAAAATAAAAGGTAGTCGGCATCTATCTAATAGCCTATCTTTGCATTACAAGCTGAGAAAAACAAATTAAACTATTTTATAGCTATGAAAAAAACCTATCTTTTGATATTACTTTTGGTAGTATCATTCACAAGAATGTATGCCGGCGTGCCGGATGATTATGTTTATAACTTAGAAGAGCCCATAGAGTTTACAGGCAGCAACTTTGTTGATCTGGGTAATTCCGGCGATTTGGAGCCGGGTACCGGAAGTTTTTCAATTATGTTTAGCATGATTGCTAAAAAAAGCTCCTCTAATAACCAGGTTATTGCAGCCAAAGGGAATGCAGCCAGTCAGACAAGTGGTTGGATGGCAATTCTTGGTGAAGGCTTCCTTGGTTTTCGAATAGCCGGAACCAACACCAGTGGAAACTACCGTGCATCGGCACGAATCCCTTTTCCCAACTCATACTTAAACAAATTGGTTCATGTGTCAGCAACCGTTGACCGCGAAACCGGTTTGGTTGACTTATACCTTAACGGCAGCAACAACAGCACACAATACACCGGTTTTGGTCCAACGAGCAATGTAATCGATGCCGGTAAAAACATCACGACCACATCCCCGCTCTATTTAGGGCAGCGTAGCGACGGCGGAATTAAGTTTGTTGGGAATCTTGCAAGTTTTGCTGTTTACAAACGCGCCTTAACAGTTGCTGAAATTCAAAGTGTAATGCCGGCCGGTTTACTCTCGTTAAATATTAATGGTGTGGACGATTTCATCTTTAATCCAAATCAATACGAATACAATATCGACGCAACTAAAGATACTGAACAGATTAGTCTTAATTGCTCCTTTATGGGCGATGTAACCGTTACACTTAACGATGAAACCTTAGAGAGTGAAAAGAATTCAACACCAGTTTCCTTAACAATGGGAGAAGTAAAAACGCTCACTTTAACTATTAAGAATAACAGTAACAATACAACTGAAACATATACATTTAATATCACACGAACCAATCAGGTATTTAAGAAGGTTAATGTATTTGAAGCCGGTAAAGAGGGTTATCACACCTACAGGATTCCGGCTATAATCAAAGCTGCAAACGGTGACTTACTGGCATTTTGCGAAGGCAGAAAAAGTGGCTCAGGCGATGCCGGAAATATTGACTTAGTGATGAAACGAAGTACGGATAACGGATTAAGCTGGAGCGCCCTGGAGCTGATTGTTGACTATAAAGATTTGCTCACTTCAGACGGACAGACTTACGGTTCGCTGTATGGCGACTACACGGTTGGAAATATGGCTCCGGTGCTCGACACGATGGATCCTAATTATCCTAACGGGCGTATTATTTTGCCTTTTAACACTAACGGTGCGCAAGGTGAGGGCAGTATTATGCAGGGTAACGGCATTCGTGAAGTTTGGTTTATTACCAGCGATGATAATGGTGAGACCTGGAGTACGCCTAAAAATATTACCACCAGCGTAAACCGTCCTAACGAACCCAATTTCAACCCCGAATACAACTTTTCGGAAGATTGGAGATGGTATGCCGTTACTCCCGGACACGCTATTCAGCTGAAAAACTCAAAATATGCCGGACGGATGGTATTTGCCAGCAATCACTCGGCAGGTGCAACAGGCGGAACCTACTTTTCACACGCATTCTATACCGATGATCACGGAGAAACCTGGCAACTGGGAAGTAATGTAGGCGCTAATACCAACGAAGCCACTGCTGCTGAGCTTAGCAACGGTAATGTTATGATTAATATGCGTAACTACACCAGTGTTCGCGCTCGCGCAGTTGCAACCAGCAGTGATGGCGGTGAAAGCTGGAAAAACCTGCGACGCGATGCACAGCTGCCGGAGCCAATTTCACAAGGCACTATTTTGTATAATGAGGACTATAAAGCACTGCATTTTGCCAACCCGGCCAGTACGACCGGACGTAACAATCTGGCTGTACGTACAAGCTTTGATGATGGCAGAACCTGGGCTTACAAACGTACTGTTGAACGAGACGATGGAGCTTATGCAGACCTGGTATTGCAGGATGACAACAAGCTGGGGCTTTTGTACGAAACCAAAGGATATACCTTGATCAATTACGCTATAATGAATAATGAGTGGATTGAGGCTGGTGAAAAAACTTCAAAAACAGAAGATAGTGGCAGCCCAAGCAATCCGCTTATTTCACTTGTTTTCAGTGAAGATGTTACCGGTTTTAACTTTGATCCGGAAGTAAAAACTTACACGCTAAGTGCTGAAAGTGCCGTTGCTTCAGTCAAAATTACACCAACAGCGGCCGCGGGCACAATTTATATTAATGGGAAACCGGTTCAATCCGGTGCTCTTTCGGAAGCCATTGAGCTTACTCCCGGCTTAGAGGAATACATCAACGTAACGGTAACTGAAATTGATAAAAGATCGGCAAATTACATCATCAAACTAACGAGAAAGGATACAAATTCGAATACTAACAATATTAGCAAAGAAGATTTCAAATGCTATCCAAATCCCAGTAAAGGCACACTCTTTTTTCAAAAGCCGAAAAATATGGATGTAAGTATCAATGTGTTGGATATTTCCGGAAGAGAGATGCCCTTTACCGAATCACAATCAAGCATCGATCTCTCGTACCTCGAAAACGGGCTTTACTTAGTTCTTTTCAATACACCGGACAGCTCCTTTAGTCAGTTGGTTTCACTAAAAAAGTAAAATTTCATCATACATCAAGCAAAAGGCTGACTCTGACAAAAGAGTTGGCCTTTTGACTTTTAGGGGGGGGCAGGTGAAGACTAAAAAAACTGCCGCACAATCTCCTTGTACGGCAGTATTTATAAAATTTATTTTCCTGCAAAAGGATTAATCCTTCTTGGGTTTCTCTGCTTTTGCAGTAGCTTGTTCTGCCGCGGCTGCAGCTTGTTGTTCCTGTACTTTTTTAATTTGTGAGAACAATCCGCCATCCACTTTGGTGTCTGTACCCGTAATAAAATCAGCTGCATCACTAATCAGGAATTTTGCTACACTGGCAATATCTTCCGGCACACCGTAGCGACCGGCAGGCGTCATGCGGCGTTGGGCTTCCATCATTTCTGGGTGATCATTCCAGGCCTGTTTCACCATCGGTGAAAATACTACCCCGGGTGAAATACTCACAATGCGCGCACCCATATTTCCAAAGCGCATTACATTATCTTCACAAAGTAGGAGTACACCGCGCTTAGTAAAGTTGTACATTAAGTCCGAGTTATTTTTTACAAAAGGCTCTACGATTGAAAAAGAGTCTTTTCGATCAGGATTTCTGAGAGCCTCATCGTAAACAGGATTGGGTGCCACAGAGTGTCCCATCATAGAAGCAATCAGCACAATAACACTATCCTTCCGGGAAATATCGTGAAACACATCAATGATAATTTGCGTAGCCCTTAAGTTAATATCAAAAACCCGTTTAAGATCTTTTGTAGCTCCACTTACGCCGGCTGTGTGAATAACTGATTTGAAGTTACCCTGGCGCAAAGCGTGATTTTTCAGTTCTTCGATTGCACTACGATCCGTAATATCTGCCGCATGTCCAATGGCATCGATACCTTCGTTTCGCAGTTCATTGACTAATTTATCTACCGTTTCCTGCGAATAATCGGTGACTACCAATTTGTAATCACGCATCGCATAAGCGCAGCTTCTGCCAATTCCTCCGGCAGCTCCGGTAATTACAACTACCTGGTTTTGTTTGTTTGCCATAATAATATTTTTTTAAGTTAGTAATCGATTTTATTTCATTCTCAGTAAAGATAGTTATTTTATTCAAGCAAATAAAAACATTATTTTACTTTTAAATTATATTAAATTCCAGAAATAAATCTAATGATACGCACACAAACAAAAAAACCGGGTGGTATTACCGGTAGTCACAACCCCATGCTGAAAAAATCATTAGGAACTGTTATGCGCGGTCTGCATGCACGCATTACACGCTATGCCAATAAAAACAATATTACATTTGACTGGCAATCACGATTTCACGACAGCATCGTTCGTGATAAAAAATCATTAAACAATATAGCCCATTATATTGAAAACAACATTATAAACTGGCATTTGGATAAGTTCAACAAAAACCGAAAAGATGAAAACTCAAACGATCCGGATATCAATTAATAAATGCTCGCCCATACAGACGCGATTCATCGCGTCGCGTCTAAAAATCCAACGATTCGCCAATCCAATAAAAACAAAAAGACCCGCCAAAATGCGGGTCTTTTCTATATCCTATCAATATATAAATTTAAATCTGCTCTACCATAAACACCGTACTGGTATTTCCGGTATTAACAGAACTACGCATACCAACTTTCATTAAAAATTCACCGCTGTAAACACTACCTTCGCTATCATCTTCGCGATTAAAGCGGTTTATTTCACGTACACGGTATTGTGCATCGGGATTCAAACCATCCAACACAACCGGTGAACGGTTATCGGCATTGAAACGCCAGTTGGTAAGGTAGTTAAACACTACGGCGCGCTTTTTATCACGACTGACATACATCACTGAAGCCATATCATTTTCATACGGACTTACTAAACGGTACATATCACCATGCCACACAATATCTTTGAAGCTGTTGTAGTTTTTCACTGCTTTTTGCGCAAACTTCATCTCCGCATCGCTCAGTTTATCCACACGAATATCGAAGCCCAGTTTACCCATGGAAGAAACATCCACTTTATATTTGAAATTCTGACGGCTGCTCCAGTTGGTTACGTGGCTGGCTGTTGCAATGGCCGGATAGTAGTAAGAGTAATTCCACTGCATAAACACACGCTCTAACGGATCGGTGTTGTCGCTGGGCCAGAACTCAGTGAAGTACTTAAACAGGCTGTAGTCTGAACGACCGCCCCCACCCGAGCAAAGCATAATTGGTACGGTTGGATATTTTTCACGCACACGTTCCAGCACCTTTTCAAGACCGCGGGTGTATTCTACATAGAAATTTGATTGCGAAATCTTTTTCTTCTCTAAGTATGTTGAGTGCGCATTAAAAATAGGCGCATTGCAATCCCATTTAATATAAGCCAATGTTGGGTTTTCTGTAAAAAGTTTATCTACAATACTGTAAACATAGTCCTGCACTTCCGGATTAGCCAGGTCAAGCACTAATTGTTGGCGGTAGTAAATTTCCGGACGGTCTGCCTGACGTAGCACCCAGTCGCGGCGTTTCTCATACAACTCACTCTTTGGATTCACCATTTCCGGCTCAATCCAGATTCCAAATTTCACCCCTTTGCGCTCTGCATTTTGCACTAAATACGGCACTCCATCAGGAAGTTTCTCTCTGTTTGGTTCCCAGTCACCCAGTCCGGCATTGTCGCTGTTGCGTGGATATTTATTGGCAAACCAGCCGTCATCCAGCAGAAAGAGGTCAACACCCAGATCTTTCGCACCATCAAAAAGTCCTACGATACGCTCCTGATCAAAATCAAAATAGGTCGCTTCCCAGTTATTCAGCAAGGTCAAACGCTCCCCTTCACCTTCTAACAGGTGGTGTTTGCGCATCCAATTTTGCAGGTTGCGGCTCCCTTTTCCGATTCCTTCAAAAGAGAGTGTAAATACGAAACGCGGCGTTTCAAAATCGGTATTGGCTTTCAGCTTGTAGGCGGATTGAAAGGGATTAATTCCGGCTACAATATGCATATGACGGAAAACGTCGGTCTCAAACTGCACCGCGAAGTTACCGTTCCAGGCGAGTTGCCCCATCAGTACAGTTCCCTGTTTCTCTGTAGCTTTTCCGCCAATAGCCAGGGTAAAGTTGGGCGAAGTGTGCAGATTTTCGCGCGTACCCATGCGGGTTTCAATGGTGTGCATTCCCTGTTGTAAATGAGTGTTAACAGGTTGCATCTCCTTGGCCCAGTCGCCATTATAGCTTGTGAGGTGATATTCTGTGTCGTACAAATAAAGATTGGCCGAAGCATATTTATTCAGTGTTACCACCCCTTTTTCGCTGTGGCGAATAACACTCCACTGCTCAATCACATCCTCCTCTTTCCAGGCTTTATAATACAAATCCACATAGAACGGATACTGCGGATCTTTCAGCTTAATTGCGGTCAGAACGGAACCATCCGCCATCTTCGAACTGCTGTGTTCCACATACTTCAGATCAAGCGAATTATTCCCATCGGTATGCTCCACCGCAATCGCCGGCTCCATAAAGTTAATAATCCCGGCAGTCTGATAAGCCTGGTTATTATACACATCACCGGTTCCGCCGTAGCCAAAAACACTTAAAGCTTGCGCATAATCCGCTTCCGATTTAAGCGATTGCCCGCTGTAAATGATTTTCACATTTCCATCCTTGTCGGTTTGCAGCACAATAGCCGCATTCTTAGTCTCCACAGGAATGGTTACTTGCTGTCCCAGCA
>CAYPPC010000010.1:15007-22003 GCA_964412435.1 uncultured Paludibacter sp. | reverse complement strand
GAGATCCAAAAAGCAACACACCGATAGCACCATCTGAGTAATCATCCGGAAGAGATTTCGCGCGTCGCAAATTACCGGTGTAGCCTAATTTCAATGCATACTTTTCTTTATAAACATAATTCAATCCGACATCACCACCAAAATAATTACCAAAATTTAATTCGCCTGATGCGTAAATAGCGTGATTTCCCGGAAACTGAGCATTTATCTGACCTATGCAGAACACACTCAACAGCAAAACAACAAACATTTTTCTCATAATCTTAGCTTTTTACTATTAGTTAGACACTTATTTTTGTGCAAATCTAACATTTTACCATTAACTGCAAAACAATTTGTGGCTTTTCCCTACATTTAACTTGCAAAATAGTTGTTTTTGACACTAAAAGTTATATTTTCTCTGCTTATTGCTTATTTAATCCTATATCTATTATTATGGTCGGTTCCAATTATCTCAAATAAAACAGACAGTTTGATTATTAATTTTCAATCATCTTTTATCCCTCAGCATGCCAATCATACTCCCAAAACCAATTCCGATATAAGTTCCGTTCCGACTTGTTTGCAGCATAGGTGAAAGGGTTAATCCCCAATAACGAGTAAGGGGAAACTCAATTTTTGGGTTGATTATTAGGCTTAAAGCATGGTAATCGATGTCGTCATAGCTATAATTTCTTCCCAGGTTAAGGGTGTAGGGATTATATAAGATTTTCTCCCAATTTTCAGGTTTTGTGTAAATATTATAACCTAAGCCAATAGTAGGTACAATCCGAATGGTACCACTTGGATTTAGCTTGAACACCCGCCCAAAGCTTGCGCTGTAATTTTGCCACTGATCCAAAGGGGTATTCATCCCTAAGAGAAATATTCCAACTATGCCATTCGTAAAATCTTCCGGTGTGGATTTGGCTTTTCGCATATTACTGGTAAGACCCAATTGGAAAGCGTATTTCTCTTGATACACATAGTTCAAGCCAAGATCACCGCCCCAATAATTACCGAGATTTATTTCACCGTTGGTGTAGATGGCGTGTTTAGTTGAAAATTGCGCATTGGCTACACCAAAGGTACTTGCCAAAAGCAAGAGAATTAAAATTTGTTTTCGGGTATTCATTTCTTTATGTTTTAAAGTAATTTCCCCCATCAATATTTCTCCAAATCACCCATTTTAGCTGTAAAGAGAATGGCACCCGTGTTTTTCTCACGAATCAGGAAAATAAAGGGGCGGTTGGCGTGGAATATGTATGGATTAAGTGGCCCTGATGTCGTTACAAACTCGACAATGGTAACAGCTGCCGCTTCGGTGCCTTCTTCATTTACTTCACAGAATGTGCTTTGAATTACGCGCGAAATAAACAGTTCGAAATCGGATATTTTAGAAAAATCTGCTTTCTCGGCATCAAAAGCTTGTTGCATTCCCATTTTTACCAAGACATTGTTCATGGTATAGTTATTTGAGATTTTGAAGCGTGGGAATTGCACATCCACCTCTTTGGTTTGCAGGTTGGCAAGCGTAGCATTCCAGTTGCTTACATTAAAGTTTTGCAAAACATCATCGGTTGTTTTATCTTCGTGGGGCAAAATCACCGTCATGCTAAACGAACCGTTTCCGTAGGGCATATCTAAGTATTTCGCTGTTTCATCCTGCGTGTAGGCAAAATCTCCTTTCACATGCATCATATTCACCCTCACCTGCTCGTTTTTCTCATTGGTGAAGTTTTTTACGGAAGTGTTTTTCTTATCAAATTTGGTTGCCCAAATGCCTTTGAAATAGATGGCATTGATAAGATAAAGCACGGCATCGCGTGAGATTTTATCCAAAGGCTCTTTGATCAAATTATTGGTTTTTTGTGCGCACCAGGCATTGATTGTTTTTAGTGCCTGCGAATCGGAAAAGTCTAAATCCCGCACTTCAGCATCAAAAACAGCTTTGTTTATCTCTAGAAACTCCGGATAAACCGGAAAACCGGTGCGGTACCAGATGGAATTAGCGATATTGAGTTTGGTTTTGCTATCCACTTTCGGAAGCGTGGATTGCATAATTTGATAATACTCATTAATATCTTCTGCGCTCATATCGGCCATATTGAGCATGCCTTCCATTTCCCGTTTGGTTTCATTATCGGCTCCATTCCACGCCATGCCCAAAGCGATGCTCATGCTTAGGGGTGAAATAAACACATTGGCTTCGTCGCTCTCTCTTACCGTTTCTGAAAGTAGCCGAAAAGCAAATTCATTGTCATTTATCACTTTTTCCTGTAGACTTGCCCGTAAAACCAAAGGTGTATCTTCTGTGATTTCAACGCCGCTATTATTGTTGCAAGCGAGCAAAGCCAATGCCAGAAACGGAATGAAAAATAATTTCGTTTTCATGGTATTATAGTTTTTAAAATTTATAGTTTATAAAAATTCTCATAGCCGATACCAACGTCAAAGCGACCATTATATATGGTAATCGGCTCATTGTTGCGGTAGGTTTTTAACTGAAATTTACCGCTCAGTATAAAACGCGAAAACTCATCGTCGATATAGAGTTTTTGTACACGCTTGAAATCCAGTTCTCCATCAATTATCTCTAACTTTTGCTCCTGTTCGTTCTTTTTCAGACTTATCTCCCCCTCTTCTAAGAGATCAAAGATGATTGCGTCGAGTTGCAGCAAATCTTCAAAAGTGGAAATTTCCCGTACAGGCAGATTAAATGTTAAACTATAGGGCTCATGTCCGATGGTACCACTCAAAATAAGGTTCAATCTGTTGTCCTGGATAATCACTTTGCCCGGCTGATAGCTGTTGTGCGAAGTGAAAACCTCTCGATCAATATAGGCGCCAAAGGTGTTATATCCCCATTCTGAATAGATTGGCAGTCCGGGGTTAGCTCTGTCCTCGATAAAAACGGACTTCATCAAACTATATTCAACATCATAACTGGCACAGCCGCTCAAAAGCAGTAAAATGCCAAACAACAGGATATGCTTTATTCTTTTCATAGCTATTTTTACAGATTAGGATTATTATGAACTGATTTTGATCTGCACAGCGGCACAGCGACAGAGAACTGCGCACCACTGCCACCCGAATCAAACAACATCAGGCTGGAGTTGTCTTTGTTCAGCATAGAACTGAATAACGGAAAATCAACACTTAAAATATAGTTGTGCAGTGTTGTGTAGCGGAAACTTAAGCCGCCATATACTTGGCTCAGCAGCTTGCCTTTCGGCAAAATATCGAAAAATTCGGCCGTGTGCGACTGCATTTCCGGTGTTAGAAAGTCGATGTTTTGCGAAGAATGGATTAAAAACCCCAAATGCGTACCGGCATGGAGGTAAAACCCAAAACCGCGCATCCAATCCTGCTCCCAAATTTTCACTTTCAGTTCCAGCGGAATCGATAGGTAGTAATTTTGCTCATCAATTCCCCGCACCCGGTAAAAAGAGGTTTGCCCGGCGTTCGCACTCTCTTTCTTCAAAAAGAAGTGATAATCGTTGCCCGAACCCGGCGAAATGGTTGATCCCAAAATAGACAGACGCAGACCACTCAACAGGTTCAGGCGATTGCCAATTTGCAGTTGTGGTTTCACACTGAAATAGTTGTGATAGGTGTCCGTAATGATTGAACCGGTAACATAGGAGTTACCCATAAAATAGGAGCCGGCATCTTGTCGCACCTGCCAGTTTTCGCGCAGCAAATGTCCCATATTATTGCTACCCGCATCAAAACTAAGATGTAGTCTTGTCTTGTTCTGTGCCTGCACGGCTAACACAAAGAGCAGCAGGCTGAAAATAGTGATACGTTTTTTCATGGAAGAGTTTAATAAATATTTTGGTATCTACTCATATGATGCATATTTTGAATGAAACGTTACAAGCACCCTCCACATTTAACAAACTATAACAGTTGGGCGTTAAACACCCGGATTCTCTGCTGTTAAATACGAACTGTATTCAAGGAGATTTCTTAAACCCATCAATTTTGCTGATTTCTCAAACTAACTAATACTCTAACAGAGAAATACACCACTAAAGCAATTGAGCAGGGTTTTCGTTAAATTACTGTAATATTCTATCCCCGCTGTAACGTTTTGTACATTTCAAGCATCATATAATAGAGATAACATAGGCCAAAGAAAGCAGACTCGATAATTATAAGTACTTTTGTCGGAAAATTTATTGAACCCAAACAATGAAAAATCTTTTTATTCTAACTCTTGCTCTGTTTTCAGTTATTACACTGCAAGCCAGAGATTACACCATCAGCGGACACATCACTGATGCACGTAGCAGCGAAACCCTGATTGGCGCTTCGGTGGTTGACACCCGGAGCGGCAAAGGTACAGTGACTAATCCGTATGGATTTTACTCGCTCACTTTACCGGAAGGTGCCGTAAAACTGCGATCTTCCTATGTAGGCTTCGCTTCGGAGCAGGTCGATTTTGAGCTGCACCGGGACACGGTGATTAATATTCGCTTAGATTCATCTACCGAACTGAAAGAGCTGACCGTAATCGGTCACCACTCCGAAATTGGAATCAGAGGTACTCAAATGAGTGCTATTGAAGTGCCGGTGGAGCAGATAAAAGCGATTCCCTCCCTTTTTGGTGAAACCGACGTATTGAAAGCGTTGCAACTGCTACCCGGTGTGCAAGGTGGTGCCGAAGGATCGGCCGGGCTTTATGTGCGCGGTGGCGGCCCGGATCAAAACCTTCTGCTACTGGATGGAGTGCCGGTGTATAATGTGAACCATATGTTTGGATTTTTTTCCGTTTTTAATGCTGATGCCATCAAAAATGTTACGCTCTACAAGGGTAATTTTCCGGCACGTTTTGGCGGACGCCTCTCTTCGGTGGTGGATATCCGCATGAAAGATGGTGATATGCACGAGTATCACGGCAATGTGAGTGTAGGACTAATCTCCTCCAAATTTAATCTGGAAGGGCCCATCTGGAAAGGTAAAACCAGTTTTAATATTTCGGCACGCCGCACCTATTATGATATTCTCACCATGCCGCTGGTAAAATATGTAGCTGCCCAGGAGGGTGCAAGCGGCTCTTCTGCCGGTTACTATTTTTACGATTTTAATGCAAAAATAAACCATAAGTTTTCTGACCGCGATCGGCTCTACTTCAGTCTATACACCGGTGATGATGCCATTTATGCCACTATGAAACTGCGCGGCGGCTATGAAGAAAACGAAGGCCAGGGAGTTAGATACGAAGAAAAAATGAAGATGAACTGGGACTGGGGTAACTTAGTTTCCGCTATGCGCTGGAACAGGATTGTCAACAGCAAGCTGTTTATGAATACAACCGCCTCCTATACCCGCTACCGCTTTCATCTGGCACTAAACAATACTTATGAAGAGAAGCCCAACATGCAAAACGATTATCAATTTAAAATGGGTTACCGTTCAGGCATTGAGGATTACTCCGGAAAGATAGAGTTTGACTACCTGCCCAACCCGAATCACGATATAAAGTTTGGTGCCAACTACATTTACCACCGGTTCAATCCGGCCGTGTCGAGCGTTAAAGCCACTTCTGAATGGGAAGATCCCATTACGCTGACTTCAGGCGACAAGCCTATATTCTCGCATGAAGCGGCTGTTTTTGCTGAAGACAATGTCACCATTACCGATTATTTAAAAGCCAATATTGGCTTGCATTACTCCGGATTTGAGGTGCAAAATCGATTTTACCACTCACTTCAACCCCGTGTGAGTACCCGCCTGCTGATAACCGATGATTTATCATTTAAGGCGGCTTACGCCTATATGACGCAGTATATCCACCTCTTATCAAACAATAATATCAGTTTGCCCACCGACCTTTGGGTGCCGGTGACCAACCGGATCGAACCGATGAACTCCAATCAGTATTCAGCCGGGTTTTTCTATCAGCTGAAAAACTGGGCCGACCTATCGGTTGAGGGCTACTACAAAACGATGGATAATATCATCGAATATAAAGATGGTGCCAGTTTCTGGGGTTCCACCACCGGCTGGGAAGAGAAAGTGAGCATGGGCCGAGGCTGGTCGTACGGAGCTGAGTTTCTGGCTCAACGCTCCTACGGGAAAACAACCGGCTGGCTGGGATATACCTGGTCAAAATCGGAGCGTTTATTTAATCGTCCGGGAGAAGAGATCAACTTTGGGGAAGTTTTTCCCGCAAAATATGACCGCCGCCATGATATCAGCCTGGTGCTATCACACAAGCTGAGCGACCGGATTGACTTTGCCGGTACCTGGGTTTACAGCAGTGGTAACGCCGGAACTTTGGAGATGCAGATTTATGAAGGAGGCCCGACACCTAAGTATAATAATTACAACAGATACTTTTCGCTTCCCTACATTCCGTCAAGAAATAATTTCCGTTATCCCGATTATCACCGCATGGATTTCGGTGTTAATTTCCACAAACAGAAAAAACGGGGTACACGTACCTGGAATGTTAGTTTCTATAATCTCTACAACAGAATGAATCCATTTATTGTAATCACCGATAGCGACTATAACCCTGCCACCGGCAAATACGAGGAGAAGCTAAAATCACTGACGCTTTTCCCCATTATCCCTTCGGTAAGTTACAGCTATAAATTTTGACGCCTTATGAAAAAGATAATTTATTTTGCAGTTAGTTTATTTGCCCTGACCTTTTTTCACTCCTGTGAAAAAGAGATTAAATTTAAGGGTGAAACACAGGAGCCAATGATTGTGATGAATGGCGTGGTCAGAGCCGGCGAGGAGATTGTTTTGCGCCTGACCGAAAGTCGTTTTTTCCTGAATGCACAGGATTATGACTTCAAGGTCATCGATAACGCAGATGTGAAGCTCTTTGTGAATGATGAATTCAAAGAAGCACTCCAATATAAGGATGCCATCTACGGAGAAAGCAATATGAACCGGGCTCCGGGATATGATTATGATTCCGGTTACAACGGATTTTATGTGGCAGGATATTTACCGCAAGCGGGTGACCGCATTCGCATCGAGGCATCCCACCCC
>CAYPPC010000010.1:5618-14997 GCA_964412435.1 uncultured Paludibacter sp. | reverse complement strand
GTGGAAGCATCACTGAATCTGCCGGATTTACCTGTAATAATAAAAGCAGATACGATTGACAGAAAAATCGATAGACAATATGTGGTAAACACCAGATATGAAGGAGATGAAAATGGCTACGTGGAAATAGTAGATACCCTCGGAATCAGAGAAATAGAAACATTCAAATTCAAAGTTCAGTTTAAAGACCCGGAAATGGTACGTAATTTCTACAGAATGGGACTTTCTGTGTGGGAAAAACCGAGATATTACGACCATTTTAATGAAAAATTTGTGCCATTGGTTGATTCAAAACATATCGGACCCGGCGAAAACAACTGGACTGATTATCTTTACGCTATCAATGATCCTGTTATTACACAAAATGCCACAGACCTGGGCTCAATCATTGAAGAAGGTGATATTAGCACCATCAACCCCTACCTGATGTTTGATGATGCACTCTTTGATGGTGAAACCTACACACTCAACTTAATCGTGCAAAGATTGGCCCGGGTAATCTATTTTGATGATTTTATCACTAACTGGGATCCTCCTTATGATGAGATATTTTTAGTGTTTGATCTGATTGAAATGACTAAGGAGTACAGTTATTTTCTGCAGTCGCATACGGCCCATATTAACTACTTTCCGCTCTTCTCTGAGCCGGTACAGATTTACAATAATGTGAAAGGAGGAATTGGTATTGTCGGAGGCGAAACAAACGCAATCTACAAGTTTAGATTGAAGTAAAACTAGCTTACGAAAACTTAAAAACAGCATTTCAGCTTAATTTTGAAATGCTGTTTCTGTTTTAAATGAATAACTGCATCTTGCCCTGATAAAACCATTTGCTAAATAAACTTAAATTAAGTCTGCTTAAATTGACATTTAGATTAATCTAAATATATTTGTAGTCAAACTAAAACCACATCTAATGCACTATGCTTAAAGTAGATAACTTTCAAATAGTATATCCCAACGGAGTACAGGCTGTGCAGGATGCAGCATTCTGTATTCCTGCCGGCATTGTATGTGGTATAATCGGCTCCAACGGAAGCGGAAAATCGTCACTCATAAAGGGAATGCTGGGACTTGTACCGGCCCGTGGAACCGCTGAATACAAAGGGGAACCACTAAGGCGCATCGCCAAAAAAATTGCGTATGTGGAACAGCAGGAGAGCATTGACAAAGATTTTCCGATCACGGTCAGCAAAATGATAGAAACCGGCACCTACCCCGGTCTGGGCTTTTTTCGCCGTCCAGGCAAAAAGGAGAAAGAACTGGTAGCACAAGCTATTGAAAAATTGGGGCTGCAAGGCTTGGAGCATCGTCAGATTGGGGAACTTTCCGGCGGACAGTTTCAGCGGGTGATGATAGCCCGCGCACTGGCTCAGGATGCTGAACTTCTCTTTCTGGATGAGCCTTTTGTGGGCATTGACGTAACGAGCGAGAGAATAATCATTGAGTTGCTTAAAGAGTTAGCCTCCGAAGGAAAAACGGTATTGGTGGTGCATCACGACCTAAGCAAAGTGCGCAACTATTTTTCTCATGTGATTATGATGAAAGGTACTGTGCTGGCTGCCGGTGAGGTGAATGAGGTCTTTAACAAACAGAATTTACGACAGGTTTATGACATGCTGAACGACCCGGTATTTAACGGGGATGATTAATAACAAAAAACAGAGCTATGATGCTTCTTTCAATTATAGAGTTTTTTTCCGATCTGGCTGAGTATGCTTTTCTGCAGCATGCGCTCACTACCGCCATTGTGCTCGGCATTGCCTGCAGCGTGGTGGGAGCCTTTATTGTGCTTCGCGGACTGGCGCTGATGGGCGACGCCATTTCGCACGCAGTGCTTCCGGGAGTGGCCATTTCTTACATGCTGAAAATCAGCTACTTTTTTGGGGCGGTAACTTTCGGGTTGCTGGCTGCTCTGGGTATCGGTTATGTGAGTCAGAACAGTAAAATCAAGAGTGACTCCTCCATCGGTATTGTATTCTCTGCTTTTTTGGCGCTGGGTGTGCTGCTTATCAGCAAAATACAAAGCTCCATCAACCTGAACAATATTCTTTTCGGTAACGTGCTAACAATCAGTCAGTCTGACAGGATTCTGACCTACGTGGTGTCGGCATTAGTGCTTCTCACCATTGTCATTTTCTATAAAGAGCTGAAACTGACCACCTTCGACGAAGTGATGGCCAAAGCAAGTGGTCTGCCGGTGCGTTTTATCAATTACACCATGATGGTTTTGCTTACACTGATGACGGTAGTTTCACTACAAACGGTGGGTGTAATTTTAGTAGTAGCTCTGCTGATAACCCCGGCCTCTACCGCTTATTTACTGACCAACAAATTTTCAACTATGCTCTGGCTCTCCGCCATCATTGGTGTAGTATCATCAGTCATCGGGCTCTACCTGAGCGCAACTTACAACTTGCCATCCGGTGTAGTAATTGTGCTTTCAGTTTCAGCTATTTTCCTGATTGTCTTCCTGTTTAGCCCCAAAAGCGGTGTGATTCGCAACAAACTTCGCACTGTTAACAGATAAAACCAATGGATTATGATAAAAAGTCTGAGCAAGCAAAAAAGTGTTTTCACCATAACAACCCTGGTGGCGCTACTCCTTCTCTTCTCCTGCGGAAAAGAGTCTGCATCTGATCAAAATGACGCCGGCCGGATTAAAGTGGTTTCCAGCTTCTCCATCATCTCCGAAATACTCGATGAAATTGGCGGCGATAAAATAATAGTCCACAACCTGGTGCCTGTGGGTACCGATCCGCACGAGTTTGAACCGCGTCCCGATGACATTAAATTTGCCTCGGGCGCCAGCCTCTTTTTCTACAACGGCCTCAATTTGGAGGGTGGTGACAAAGGCTGGTTTATGCGACTTGTGCATTCAGTCAATGCCACTCCGGAGCAGATAGTGAAAGTCTCTGAAAATATAGAACCTCTCTACCTGAGTGGTTTTGAAGAGAGCAGAGAGGTTAATCCGCACGCTTTTGTTGATCCGCACAACGGCATTTTAATGTCTGAAACTATCCGCGATGCTCTGATGCAATATGACCAGGATCATGCGGATTATTATCAAAGTCGTGCAGCGGATTACATCACACAATTGCGTGAGATTGAAGCGCTCTATATTGAAAAGATTGAGGCCATCCCTTCGGAAAAACGTGTTTTTATTATCAGCGAACAGGCTTTTCAATACGTCAACGTGCGCTACGGCCTGAAAGAGGGTTTTATCTGGGCGATTGATACCGATGAGAATGGTTCGCCGGAGCAGATCAAGGCCGCTATCCGTTTTGTAAGAGAAAACAGACCGCCGGTACTCTTTGTAGAGTCCAATGTGGACCACCGCCCTATGAAAACGGTATCCAATGAAACGGGAGTACCACTCTACTCACCGCCACTTTTCAGCGATGAGCTGGGACGCAAAGGACACGAAGCCGACAGTTATTTGGCTTATCTGAGATACAATATAAAACATATCCACAAAGGATTGACAGGTGGAGAATAAAGTCGGGCAAGCAGCTTACTCGGTTCGCAATTCACTCCTTACCGGCCATATTTCACTCAATTTATTTCAAAATAAAAGCACCATCCCACTGACCGCTTCCATTGAGCGATGCAAGAAAGATGGTGCGTAAAATTTGGAAAACTCGTTGCTGTCCTGCTTAGTTATCCCTTTTGGAGAGTTTGCCTACGGCAGAAATTTGTTCTGCTTCCACCGTAATCCCTTTGTTGGCTTCAGCAGCTGCCGGGTCAATTTCATAAATTGCCGGATAATTGGCATCGGCAGTAGTTACAGAAACATACACTTTGCCATTTTCAGTATAGGGAGTATTCCCAAAACCTGCAATCAGGGCAGGAGCCGGGAGTCCGCTTACGTAAGTCAGCTTTTTACTCTCAGCCTTATAAACAGCCAGTTTTTTAGCCGGAGTTTCGGAGGCGTCAAAGCCGGGCACAAAAGGCGTATCATACATCAGCAGCAAGAAATAGTCACCGCTGATGTGCCAGCTGCGCAGAAAAGAGTTACCCTCACTTTGCTCCTCGAGGTTGCAGTAGTAGCTCTCATCAAATTTATTCTCACCTGCTTTGATGCGCACAACGCCTGCCGGCAAATGGGTACGCTGACGCTCATCGGCCATCACTTTAGCATAGCTGGGCGAAAACACATAAATATCGCCGTTGTCAGCCGCCCAGATCATCTGATAGTATTGCGATTTGAAGCGACCGCTCGGATAGCTGATTTTATCGGTTTTAATCAACTCCGGATTTTTCATCTTATCGTTTTCGTAAACAGCCACCCACGCTTCGTTGGGATACTGCGTCCACTGCAACTCACCTTTTAGGTAAGCGCTGCTGGCGCTACCGCCCGCTTCAGTTTTCACCAAATCTTCATATTTAACCCACTTGCCGTCATCGGCTTTAACCCCAAACTGGCTCAATCCCATCGGAATAGGAGCGGTGTAAAGTTTATCATTGACCTCGGCATAACCGGCCAGGGTTACAAACTCACCGTTTCCAAGGTAGTTTTCGGCTAAAATCACCTCCTGATTGGTGGTGAAAGTCTCCTTATTCACATCCAGAAAAGAGAACTGAAAGCCTTTCGGCAAATAACCGTTTTTATCGGCATGTTCTTCTCCCAGGTTGCCGGTAGAGGAGGTGATAATTTTATCACCAAAAATGCCGTAGGAGGTAAAGCGCTTAATTTCGTAGGTCTTGTCGCGCTCTTCCAGCCGGCCCTGCCGGTTCAAAATATAGGAAGAGCTGATTCCGGCATTTCCCTGGTTATAAGCCAGGCGGAAAAGGTATTTATCTTTATAATAAATCCAGTAAGTTCCGGTTTCTGTGGTCAGTCCATTATTTAGCGTTGAGATATTGCCTTCATGGATGGCCTCAGACGTGAGCAGATAGTTGGTATCACTTACTGAGGCTGCAATCACAAATTGCGAGTCAGCATCACTTGGGTTGGGTTGAGAAGCCGGGTCTTCTTTTTCGCAAGCAGCGAAAAGAGAAACTGTAAGCAGCAGGCTTGTTGCTAAAAAGTAGCGAAAATATTTAGTTTTCATATAGGGTATTGTTATTTTATAAAATTAGAAACTGATAATTCGTAGTTATTTATTCCCGAGGAACACTCTGAATTTGGCGTAAAATGCACGTCCCGGTTTTTGAAGACTGAAGTTGTCGTAAAGCTTCGCATCTGTCAGGTTTTGACACTCCAGTGTCAGATTACATTTTCCTTCACGCATGGCGTAGGCCAGCGAAATATTGTGAGCAAACTGCGTGGGCACCATAAATTTGGATTCACTCCCTAAGTTTTCAGAATAGAGCGGAAAACCTTTCATATAAAGATTGTCGTAAGTGAAAGTCAGCATATCTCTTTGAGTTCCCGGGATTTCCCAGTTAAATGTCAAATCTGTATTGGCAAAAAGATAAGGGATATTGGGGATACGCGCCTTGTATGCCAAGTTGGGTGCACCGGTAAGGAAAGTTTCCACATTGTCGCGCACATTCATTTCAGTGAAATTGGCACCCACACTCAGCCATTTGCTGTAGCTGTAACGGGCCGAAACATTGTAGCCTTTGGTCAGCACTTTACCATGGTTCACGTAGGTTGCGCCAAATTTACCACCACCCAATCCTTCAATATTCCGACGTATATAATCCTGAATGTCTCTGTAAATCAGACCACCTTCCAGATAGAAGCTGTGAGCATCAAGCTGTTCATTGAAACTGAGGTTAAAGTTGAAGTTATTGCTGCTTTCGGGGCGCAGCTCAAACTGTCCGTTTTCCAGATCTTCATCGCCAAACATCTCCGTATTGGTAGGCAGGCGGTATACTTTTTCATAGGAAAATTTGGATTGCAACGATTTCAGAATAAAGTAGGTACCTACAGCCCCATAACCTGTGGTGCTGGTAGATTTGGTGGCACGCACAAAATCATCCTGCGTTGAAGTAGTAGCGAGCGGACCCGCAGCAAACTGATGGTAGTATTTGCCAAAGGCAGAAAAGTTCATGCGGTCATTCGGGCTCAGCCGGTAAGAAAAACCGCTGATATTTTTTGAAGTCTCCTTGGCAATCGGATCAGGAGATGCATCTGGCGACAGCAGCGAGATATTGGTGCGACGAAACAGATTGCTCACATGGTTGAAAGTGATCTGCTGCCACTCACCAATCTGATATCTGGCGGTTAAAGTACCGTTCCAGTTGTTGTTGAAAGAGCGGTTGTTTTGATGGCTCTGCTCGCCCACCCTGCCGCCGGTAACAGCTCTTTTTTCACCACGCCAGTTATATTCAAAAGAGGAAGTATCGACATGCTGCACCACATTCCGGTTAAAGTTGGTAGTGAGCACCAGCTCCATTCCCCGGGTCAGGAAATTCTTTTTACGGTACTCGAGTGAAGGCAACAGGGAGTAACCGTGATGATGTTTATCACCAAACACAATCTCCTGTCGCACACCGCTTTGTGTCTCTTTGTAGAGCTGCGACCAGGTAAGATTAAAAATCAGGCGATCGGCCCATTTTTTATTGACAAAGCCCACTTTAGTCACTACGGCTTCGTTGTGATAATTGTCGTGAAAGCGTTTTACCCGCTCAATTTTTGATTTACTGGTACTGGAACCGCCATCCGGCAAAAACTCCTTCACCGGTGTATCGATATAATAATTGTTGTCAGAGTAGTTCTGGAAAGCATTCAGTTCGTAGGTAAAACCATTTTTGAATGTTTGCCCTATATTAATATTCGTTTTATGAGTATTGAACGAACCGAATGAGTAGGAGGCATCCAGATACCACTTCTGAGGTGACTGTTTGGTGATAATATTTACCACTCCACCGATGGCATCGGTAGCAAATCCTACCGGCACCACCCCTTTATACACTTCTATACGTTCGGCATAGTTTACCGGGATATTGTTCAGGTTAAAGGCGCTTCCAACACCTTCCTGCGGCACTCCGTCAATAAACACCTTCACATGGCGACCACTGAAACCATCCACCATCAGCTGCATATCGGAGCCTACGCCACCCGTTTCGCGAATGCGAACACCCGAAGCGCGGTTGAGTGCGTCGGAAAGGTTGGAGGTGGTGTTGTATTGCGAACGCGTATCAAGCGCTACCACGTTAAAGGGTGTTTCGCGCACCTGTTGCACTGCCGATTTTCCCTGAACCACCAGTTCCTGCAAACCGTGTACTCTATCTGTCAGCTCAACCTCAACCCAGTTGACTCCTGCCCTGACATCGATCCACTTTTCAAAGCGCTCATAGCCCATCAGCTGCACAATCAGCAGCTGCCTGCCGGTGTTTGCTTGCAGTGAGAAATGTCCATTTTCGCCACTGTAGGTGGTGTTATTCTCCTTGCCGGAGATATAAACCAGTGCAAACTCAAGTACTTCACCACCCGATTTCACCTCACCCCGAATTTCTGACGGAGCGTTAGAAATAGATTGAGCAAGCCCCTCAGCTGCTGCAAAAAACAACAGGAGAAGCAGCAGAAAAACCGATAAGAGGAAATTTGGTATATTATTTTGTCTTAGACTCATTGTAGTTTCTGTTATCATCTGAAAATGATTGGAAAGAACAGCTCTCCAACCCCCTTTTCTGCCACTGGCAGAGATTGCAAAGGTAGATGAATAACAAAAGTGCTACAATCCTAATAAGTGATGAAACTTAGCGCCATGCATCAATAAAAATGATGATTTATTTCAGGAATAGCCGGACAAAGCAGAAGAAAAGCCGGCAGATATTGGCGATTCCTAAGTCTCAATAAATGGAGGGTTAAAGCGATTGAACAAATATATTTTCAGCAGTTTCACGGGTTAAAAACAGCTCTTTTCCGTCGATGCCGATTTTGATAGAGCCGTCGAAACTCTCAATCTCCAGTACCTCCAGCTCGGTGCCGAGCCGGATCTCTTTTTTGTTGAGATATTGAAGAAAATCAGCATCCGACTCTTTCACCCCCACGCAGATGCCGCGCTCATTAACCAGCAGCTTGGAGAGCGCTTTTTTCTCCCCCACTTTCAAATGCCCATCCTTGTCGGGAATCGGGTCACCGTGCGGATCTATTTTAGGATAACCCAGAAAACGGTCTAAGCGCTCAATCAGCTCCCGGGATTGAATATGCTCCAGTTGCTCGGCAATATCATGCACCTCATCCCAGTTGAACTTCAGCTTTTCAGCCAGAAACACCTCCCACAAACGGTGCTTCCGGATAATACCGGCAGCGGCCTTTCTGCCTTCATCCGTGAGCTGCACTCCTTTGTATTTCTGATAGATAAGCAGATCTTTTTCAGCCAGTTTCTGTATCATATCCGTCACTGATGAGGGTTTGGTATCCATACTCTCAGCAATGGTGTTGGTGCTCACTTCGCTCTTTAGCCGCGCCTCCAGGTGAAATATATTTTTCAAATAGTTCTCCTCAGCCAAAGTCATTGTAATACTCATATTCATGATGATCCGATGTAAATTGGGATGCATAAAACACCACAATATTTAGTTTAGACAAAACTAAATAAAATTTCTCAAACTGCAGTGAAAACGGAAAAATATATTTTATTTTTTTAGTTTACCGGTGCATTCAGCCTTTCCGGGACAACAGTTTTAAGTAATCAAACAGCAAGTTCCAGCCCTCTCAAAGCTTATACTATATACTATTTTTAACAGTGAAAATAGCTTTATACTGAATATATTGTTTACTTTTGCAGTTGTTTTAGAAAAGTGGGCTTTTTAGCTAAAAAATGCAATGTCTGCTTGCCAAAATAAACCAATTTAACTCAATCAACCGTACAAATTTAATTATCTTTTATTGTGAACAGATTAAGCATTTTGCTTTTAGCAGTTATTCCACTGCTATTCACCTCCTGCCTGAATGAAGAGGGCGAGGGAGGCACCTCCACCATCCAGGGAAAAGTCTATAAAGTATATCACCCCAAAGATGAGTATAGCTTCATTATTGATGAACTGATTGATGAGACTGACAGCGTGAAAGTGGAGAGTTTTCATTTTGACAGTGACACAGTTCCGGCTGCCAAAGAGAAAGTTTATATTATCTACGGTGATGAGCCGATTTACGGTGACAGAATGGACATTGGTATCGATGGCTTTTATCAATTTAAATATCTGACTAAAGGCACCTACACCATTTATGCTTTTACAGAGCACACCAATTCACTCAACGAGGCGGTTACTGAAACTGTAAGCGTAAAAAACGGGGAAGTGAAGAATGTTCCCAACATCTATATTCACGACGGGAAAGCATTGGGTAAGTCTTACGTCAAAGGGGTGCTGCATGTGCGCTTTTATGACAGCAGCAAAATCGTTACTGCTCTGGGTGGCGGCGTACGCATGTACATTCGCAAAGTGGGAGCCGAATATTTTCTGGATGATGTGCGTACCG
>CAYPPC010000010.1:1289-5555 GCA_964412435.1 uncultured Paludibacter sp. | reverse complement strand
CTTTGCCTGCAAAAAGTACGGATTACTGAATCCGGGCAGATTGTGACCCTCAAAACACCATTTAAAATTACAATTAACGCATAAGTTTTTTAATTAAACAAGACAGAAACTATGAAGAGTGTTAACTTCAAAAAAGCATATCTGTTGCTGATAATCCTTGTTGCAACAGGCACAAATGCAGCTGCTCAGAACCTGCAAAGAACCACCGCAGAAAAAAGAGAAAACAGAAAAGACCTGGTTGTGCGCGAGTATAACTCAGATGCCAAAAACAAAAACAGACGCTTGGATCACGAAACCTTTTATAATGAAAAGGGACTGAAAGTACTGGAAAAAGAGTACGATTCAACCGGTTTGAAATATAAGGTAACATACGAATATGATGCCGCCGGACGTTGCATCAAAGATGTTTACTACGACAGCAAAGAGAAGCCGGCAAGAATCCGGAAGTACGAATACAACCCGGACGGAACCAAAAAGAAACAATACAATTATCAGCCCAATGGACGACTTACTTCAACAAAAGTATTTGAGTATTCCCGAAGAAATTAATGACCGGTTTGAGCAGGTTGGCGCACGGTTCAACAGAATTCTGAAGGAGTTTGCACCCATCACCCTGGAGGAGATGGACGATGTGAAGCTGATGAACCGTGTTGACACCAAGTTCCTTCTAAACATCAACGATTTGCCTTATCTGCTTGAAAAAGCAAAAAAACAATACCGTGTCGTTAGCATTAAAGGTGAAAAAATTTCACCTTATACCACCATTTATTTCGATACGGAAGATTCCAATATGTATATTTCGCACCACAACGGTAAAAGAAACCGTTACAAGGTGCGCACACGTACCTATATCAATCCAAAAATCTCCTTTTTGGAGATTAAACACAAAAACAACAAAGGTCGCGTATCAAAAAGCCGTATTAAAATACCGCTGGAGCAATTTCTCCACATGCGTTTCAATCAGGATGAGGCCGGATTTATCGAAAAGAAGTCTCCTTATGAGAACAGCCATCTGGAACCCAAGCTGCAAAACTATTTTCAGCGGGTAACGCTGGTAGACAATGCAAAAACCGAACGGGTAACGATTGACCTGGGAGTCTATTTTCTGGATGTAAAAACCGGAACCATTGAGATGATTGAAGATCTGGTAATCGTTGAGATGAAACAGGATGGAGCTAACCGTTCCTATTTTAGAAATTACCTTTACGAATCACGCATTGCACCGGCCGGAATGAGTAAATACTGCCTGGGAATGATTCTGCTTGATCCCGATATCAAGTACAACCGTTTTAAAAGAAAAATAAGAAAAATAAATAAAATAACTGAAAACAACTATGCTACAATCTGATTTTCCGGAGTTCGATCCATCCATTGCCAATGAATACGGCACCGATATTTTCAACGGAGACGGGTTTATGGGAATTCCTATTTTCGAAGCTGACTCGCTGCTTCAATTGATTATCCGGTTCGCTTTTAACATCATCGTTACCTGGGTAATTATTCGCTATTTCTATTATCGTAAAAATGGAAGACGCGAGTTTCTCTTTACCTTTTCGCTCTTTGCCGTAACGGTTTTCCTGTTGATTTATCTGCTCGACACCGTGAAACTGCAAATTGGAATGGCCCTCGGACTGTTTGCGATTTTCGGAATCATCCGGTACCGAACGGAACAGGTCTCGATACGTGAAATGACCTATCTCTTTGTTATTATCGGTATCTCTGTAATTAACGGTCTGGCTATGGCGATCAGCGTTTCTGAGCTTATAGCAGCCAACCTGATGTTTATTGGCGCCATCGCTATCCTTGAAAGCCGCCGCTTTATCAAACATACCTCCACCAAAGTGGTGCTGTACGATAAAATTGATCTGGTGCTGGAAGACAAACGTGAAGAGATGATCAAGGATCTGGAAAAAAGAACCGGTTTGAAAATCATTCGTGTAGAAGTGGGACACATCGACTTTTTACGTGATGTTGCTTTCCTCAACGTACACTATCAGCCGGCTGAGAAGACACCCAACACCATTGATAAAATTACCCGTTTCAGGGACTTTTAGCCTATGAAAATAGCCCCCAGAATATTGATTTTATGGTCAGCACTTTTTTTGCTGGCCGGTTCAGGCGCAGCACAAATACGCGATGTAGGCGCCCTGGGCTCCGTTGAACTCACAAAAGCTTTGAACAAGAAAGCAGAAGTCACCATTGGTGAGGAGCTGCGGTTCAATGAGCAGGTGAGCAACCTGAACCGTTCGAAAACATGGATTGAGATGGATTATGTATTGTTAAAAAGATTGCTGAGTGCCAATCTGGAATACAATCTGCTCTACTATGACAAGAACAACATCTACGAAACCCGTCACCGTGTGGCTTTGGGTGTTACACTGCAGGAGCGCAGACTTCCGGTACGCCTGAAACTGCGTTCAAAAGTGCAGTCAACCTGGCGGGATGAGAGTCGCGGTGATTACTCCTACAATCCCAGAATTATGTGGCGCAACAAAATCACCGTTGACCACAACTTCAAGAGTGTATCGCTGCGACCCTATGTTTCGGGGGAAATTTATACGCCACTGAATGGAAAAAAAACGATGTATTTAACCGATGTCCGTGCAGCAGCCGGTGTGAAATACCGCACCAGCAAAGTCTCCACGCTTGACTTTTTCGTAAGATACGACCAGGAGATACAGCAAAAAAATCCAATTACAATATTTTATGGCGGTATTGGATGGAACTACTCGCTTTAAGTAGAATCAAGAGCTTATATAAAACAGAAAAACTTCTTTCGCATTACTGCAAAAGAAGTTTTTTTATCACTTGCTTTCTCTCTTTACTCCTTCATGGCCGCATTGTAACAATCGCGGCAAATAGGTTCATACTCATTGACTTCACCCAGCAAAACCTGTTTTTCTCCCTCCACCAGACGGTGAGAAACATAAGCCAGCGATCCGCAGCGCATGCAGATGGCATGTACCTTATAAACATCATCAGCAATAGCCATCAGGTTGGGCATCGGCCCAAAAGGGTTACGTCTGAAATCCATATCCAGCCCGGCAATAATAACACGGATGCCATTATCTGCCAATTGTGAAACCACACCGACCAGACCGTCATCGAAAAACTGCGCTTCATCGATACCTACAACATCCACTTCACTGGTCATCAGCAAAATACTTCCGGATGATTCCACCGGGGTGGAGACAATTGAGTTTCTGTCGTGCGAAACAACCTCCTCTTCATGGTAGCGGGTATCAATTTTTGGTTTGAAAATTTCAACGCGCTGTTTGGCAAACTTAGCCCGTTTCAACCTGCGAATCAACTCCTCCGTTTTACCGGAAAACATCGACCCGCAAATTACCTCAATACTCCCCTTGCGAAGCTGGTTTGGATGATTCAGTTCAGAGAAAATTCCCATTTTTATGATTTTTTGAACTTAAAACAACTGCAATCAACACTTTAATTCGTATCTTTACCGCAGTTTTGAGATTTATTTTTACAAAAATAAAAAAATAGAGAGAGACTACCTACTATTTTATTCAAAAGATATGAACAAAGAGTTTATTGTTGCCCTGCTGAGAAAAGATATTGATGAACTGGCTATGCTTACTGAAGGTTTTGAGGAGATGAGCCATTTCCCGGAAGTTATTCTGGAACTGGCCGAGCAAAAAACCAGAAGTTTGCTGAAGAACCTGCACGAACTTCAGCTGCTGAGTGAAAAAGAGGCAGAAGAGCAGTCACAGCAAGAGATTTCCGCCATTGTATCCGCCATTGCTTCCAAACAACTGGAACCCGATCTGCCTGCAGAGCCGATGGAGATTTCTGATGAGATTTTTGACGAAAGTCATAATGAAGAGTTTCAGGAAGAGCTGGAGGTGGATGAGATCAGCGTTGACAACCGTTTTATCCCATTCAACAAACCGGAAAGAGTGACACCCAGACAGGAACCGGCTCCTGAGCCTGCGCCTATGGAGATCGAACAGCAGAAACTTACTGTAAGCATCCCAGAACCAACAGCTTCACTTTCCGACAAACTGGAGAATGAGGGCAGAAGTTCGCTGAGTGATACCATTGCCGGACAAAAGATTGACGATATTAGACAAGCTATAAGTATTGGTGACCGCTTCCGTTTTCAAAGAGAACTTTTTGAAAACAGCGGTGAAAAAATGAATAAAACCATTGCGGGATTGAATGATTTAAGCAGCTATGAAGATGCTCTCAGCTATATCAGAAAAAGATTTAATTGGGACGAAGAGGATGAAAGTGTGATCGCTTTCC
>CAYPPC010000010.1:0-1279 GCA_964412435.1 uncultured Paludibacter sp. | reverse complement strand
AACTGATCCGGAAGAAATTTTAAACAGCTCAATAATCTTTTACATCACTTAAACGGCAAACACCCGAGGATATGAAACTTTTTATTGTGCCCACCCCCATCGGCAATCTGGATGATATGACCTTCAGAGCTGTCAAAATTTTGCAGGAGGTGAGTTTGATTTTGGCAGAAGACACACGCACAAGCGGGTTTCTGTTGAAACATTTCGAGATAGGCACTCCGATGATTTCTCACCACAAATTCAATGAACACAAAACCGTGTCGCACATGGTGCAAAGAATCAAATCGGGTGAAACCATGGCACTGATCTCAGATGCCGGCACCCCTTCTGTGTCTGACCCGGGATTTTTAATTGTCCGTGCCTGCATTGAGGAGGGAATTGAGGTGGAGTGCCTCCCCGGTGCAACTGCATTTGTACCTGCACTGGTAGTTTCGGGGCTGCCGAGTGACCGTTTCTGTTTTGAAGGTTTTTTACCTCAGAAAAAAGGGCGCAACACCCGGATAAAAGCTCTTGAAGAGGAGAGTCGCACCATGATTTTTTACGAATCACCTTACCGTGTAGTAAAAACATTGACACAGCTGGCAGAGGTTCTGGGCGGGGAAAGAGCGGTTTCGGTATCGCGCGAAATTTCCAAAAAGTTTGAAGAGACCGTACGCGGCACTCTGCAAGAGCTTATTGTTTATTTTACAGAAAACACTCCCCGCGGAGAATTTGTTATTGTTGTAGCCGGTAAAGATTATAAACAGCCCGGCGACCCTACATATAAAAACCAAGGCTAAACTTTTCATTGATTATGTATAAACGTATTTTATTTTTAATTTGGACTGCACTGTTGTTTCTCACAGCCTGTGGTGGCAGTGAGCAAAAAAGTGAGCTGGAGCGATTAAAAGCTGAGAATGACTCATTGATTGCACACAAACTTCATTTGGAGGAGGAGGTGAACGGCTATTTTGCTTCACTCTTTGAAGTGCAGGAGGGCATTGCCAAAATTAAAGCGGCACACAATGTTATTCCTGTGAGACCACTGGGAGAAAACACCCCGGAGGATGTTCGCAACCGGGTGAAACATGATATCAGCTTTATCAACGATATGATTGAGACCAACCGCAAGGAGCTGGAGAAGATGCGCGACAGAATGGGTAAAAGCAACTTCAGAATTGAGCATCTGGAGAAAACCCTCGATCAGCTGCAGACGCAACTCAACGAAGAGTCTGCCAAGGTGGTGCACCTGGAAAGACAGCTGCAGCGCAGAGACTCCATCATCACCGAAATGGGTATT
>CAYPPC010000009.1:17439-22627 GCA_964412435.1 uncultured Paludibacter sp. | reverse complement strand
GGTGAGCAGGATGAAGCTGAATTCTGGATTGAAAGTCGCGGTAAGTTTATTTATATTCTCTTTGTGGCCGTGCGCGATGAGCTGGGCAACTACCGGGGAACTTTGGAGATGATGCAGGATGTAACCCGTATCAGAAGTCTGCAGGGAAGCCGCCGCCTGCTTAACTGGAGTAGTGACACGAAACCCGACTCGGAGATTATGAAAGATGAAGCAGCGGATATTGATCCCAAAATGAAGGTGGGAACGCTGCTCAGTACTTATCCTTTCCTGAAAGAGTATCTGATTTCACTCAATCCTGAGTATAAGCGGCTGAATAACCCTATTCTTTACGCAGCTATGAAGAAAGTTGCCAATATGGAGATGCTGGCAGCTGTAGGTAATTATGAACCGGTCGAGTTTTTAGATAAGTTGAAAAAAGAAGTAGCTGCTAATTTGAAGTAATTAGCGGTTGGAAATAGTGTGTTAAATCAAAAGGGTATCGCTGATTAGCGATGCCCTTTTACTTTTTTAGCTTGAAAAAATCCCACGGTTATCAAAGTTTAGCCTATTGGACTATGTGCCTGACGCTAAGCTTAGTTAGCTAATTTAATTTGGTGAAAAGTAATAATTTTAGAATAATCTGAGTAAAGCATAACATTGCATAAGTAGGGGTATCTGCAACTTAACTTATTATATTTCACCTCGTATCAGATCCCTACGGGATGACAAGGGGAGTTGTATTAAATAGCCGTCGACAAATATCAACTTCACCTTCAGAATAGTAAATCGACGGTGAGAAAGCTTTACAAATTGTAAGGTTTGAATAGAGTGGGCTCTTAATATCCCGTCGAAATGCAAGTTTTATATTTGCTGTAAATTTTGTCGACGGGTTATTAACAATCGAGCTTCTTGTCATCTCTCAGAGATATAGTACGGCGTTAAAATGTTGCAGAAGTTGGAAGTGAGTGGGAATACTTAAAATAAAAGAAGTTCAGCCCATACGGGTCTTGCCTTCCAGGCAGTGGTTTATTAGTTGTTCAATTCCGTGGGTCGATGCCCCACGGTTATCTAAATTTAGCCTTTCAGGCTATGTTTTAGACTCTAAAATCACTCTTCCCGTAAATTTACCAGAATAAGAGACTCTTTTAACACCTGAGAAAGTGCCCCGTCAACTTGAGCATCAATAAACTCTTCGTAATTTTCCAAAATTGTTTGAGCTTTTTCGTAACCGGCCAAGGTCAGTACGCACAGTTTGATAACTTCCGATTCTGAATCAGAAGTAATGCCGCTTCCCTTTTTTAATGAAGCAAGAAAAGTGTTTGCTCTTTCCTTATCAACTTGTATTTCTGGCACTATAGTTATCGGTTCGCTTACTCTAAAACCTCCATTATCCGGAGTAATAAACTGCTCTTTAATCGGAAAAAGTTCCCACTCCCAGTTTTCACCTGATGGTAAATAGACCAGTTCCCGGATAAGCAGTGTGTCCGGCCTCTCAATAAGCTGAGCAAACAGAGTGGCGTCATATTGTAAAAGTGATTCGCCGCTTTGGCAATGAAAAATATCAAATTCAGACATGATGTTCTCAGTTGCTTCATCATTATGCAGATAACCGCAAACAGCCAGAGTTTCACCGGTGCTAAAAGTGAATGTGAAATTTGGCTTATCACCTTTTGCAGAGCCAATCCCGCCGAAACACAGGCAATTATTGACAGCCTCTTCTGAACTTGAGTTTTCTGATCTTGGTCTGTTACATTGGGAAAAAAGTAAGGCTACAAATAGTAGAATTAATAGCGGTGCAATCCGAATGTTTTGAGTTTTCATATTTTGATTATTAAATATTTACAATCCTTTCATCAAATCCACATAAAAGCCGATAGTTTGCGGATAATCGCCGATACGAAGCCGTTCGTCCACGCCGTGAAATTCTGCCGGATCAATCATGGGGCTAAATTTATAGATATTGGGAGTAATCAGATCGTAATGCCGGGAGTCTGTGCCGGCAATCATTAAGAATGGTGCAACTAAGGTGTTCTCAAAGTTTTTGTGAATCGCTTCTGATATAAGTCGAAAAGCATCGGTATCGATAGGTGAAACGCCGGTTGCTTCCCGGTTAATTCCTGAAATTTTCACCTCAATTAATGGGTTGTTGATTGCTTTTTTGGTATGTGCAACCACATCCTCGATGCTTGTGCCGGGTGTCAGACGATAATTAACCGTGGCGGTAACTACATCGGGTACCACATTCGATTTTTCGCCACCTTGAATAATGGTCGATACCATGGTGGTGCGAATAAGTGCATCTCCGGCTGCAGATTGACTATAAATGTTATAAACTACCGGTTTGAATAGCCATAAGTTGCTCATGGCGAGTCGGTTTATAAAGGAAGAGTGAGGCGCAATATGCGCGATAAACTCTTTTACCGAAGGTGAAAAACCGGGTTTGAATGGTTTGGCCGTGAGGTCACTGATGGCCCGGCTCATGGTGCGGATGGCGTTCTCCTTTTCCGGCATGGAGGAGTGCCCGCCCGGTTGACGCAGGCTGAGTGTCAAATCCAGGTTTCCCTTTTCGGAGGTGCCGATTAGTGCGACAGGCTGACCGACACCAGGCACCATGGTGTTGGTAATAAATCCACCCTCATCTAACACAAACTCCGCTTCGATGCCGCGTGAGTGTAGTAGTTTGGCTATTTGCAAAGCACCGTTATAGCCGCCAATCTCTTCATCGTGACCAAAAGCGATGTAAATATCCCGCTGCGGCCGATAGTTTTGCGAAAGCAAGAAATGGACCGCTTCGAGCTGTCCCATCACATTGATTTTATTGTCTACCGTCCCTCTTCCCCAAAGGTAGCCATCTTGAATAATCCCTTCAAAAGGTGCTACTGACCAAAGATCGCGGGTATCTTCCGAAACGGGAACCACGTCGATATGTGCTATGATTACAGCCGGCTTTAAGTTGCTGTTTTGCCCTTTCCATCGGTAAAGCAGGGAGTATTCGCTCACTGTCTCAACCTCTAAGTTTTCATAAATCAGCGGAAAGCTTTCCTCGAAAAATTGGTGTAATTCGATGAAAGGTTCATAATTAATATTAGCACTATCTTCGTAAGAAATGGTTTGAAAACGAATCGACTCTGCTATTCTTCCCTCTGCTCCAACAATAGTGCTGAGGTTACTTCCCGGTTCTTCAACCGTGATTTGGAGCGAAGGAACGGTGAGGTAGTTGAAAAAAAGTATAGCTAAAAGCAGTATAATCGCAGCTAAAACGGATAGAAGAAACTTTTTCATAGGCGTGAAATTCAGGGAGTATCTAATTGGATGGTAAAGATACAAATTCTAAATCTGATAAAAGCAAGAATATTCAACATTGAACTTATCTAGACTTATTTTTGACACATAGTATTTCGGGAACGCTCAATAACCTAAAATATAGCATTTTCTTATTTACAAGGCATCTTGCTCATGAAAATGTCTATTTAGAAAACATAGAGAAAAATATCTTCGATATTTTTGTCGGTAAATTCAAATGACCACTGTTGTATTAAAAGTCTAGACGACTTCATTGTTTAAAATGAAAAAAGCACCGTAAGGTGCTTTTTTATTATTTGATTTCATAGCGATTTATTCGCCTTTGTAAACTACAGCGTCTTCAACGTAGAGTGCTTTCTCTTCAGCATTGTATTTATATACCTCATTTTGGAAAACTCCGTCTTCTGCCAGTTCCAGCAGAACAGACTCATCGTTGTCGATCGTAAACAGCTCAGCCTGAGAGCCATCTTCCTTGATGATTACGAATGCACTGATAACTGTAGCACCTTCTTCAACCTCTACAGGGTTCAGACGCTCACCTACTTCATGAAGCTGAACGCACTCTTCGAGAAGTGCACTCCAGGTTTCTCCGGCAGCTGTGAGACAGCCGTGATCATCTTTGTCACCGCCTACTGCTTCTGTTACTTCTACTTGCTCTTCAGAGTTGGTTTTTTGCTGGCTGTTGCACGCTGTCAGTGCAATAAAGCCGATCAATAAAATTGCTAATTTCTTCATGTTGAATTTGTTATAATGTTTGTAAAGAGATTTTATCAGCTAATAAAGCTTCATAAATTATGCCAAAATTAATAACTTTTTAGAAAAAGTACCTTTTCGTGTTAAAAAAGATTGTAAAAAGAGGGAAAGTATAGCCGCTGGACTCTTAAATGTTTAGAAGGAAGCAACTAAATAGCCCTCTTAATTTTTTATTCTATAGAAATTCCGACAAAATAATATCTATGTCGGAGGGTTGAATGCCCTGATCTGTTGCAAAGATAGTGTCTGCCTTTTGAATATCCAAAGTTTTTTCGCCTCTTGCTGTTATATGCATCTCAAAGAGTTTGTACAGATTCGGTTTCACCAAACCGGTCATCGCTTTATTGATGATGGTGGTGGAAGAGAGGTTGTTGCGCACGTTGTTGTTGGTGCCCGGATTTCTTTTCAATGAGAGATCGGTCCAGATTACTTTTCGCTCCTGCAAATCGACAATCAGAGGAATTGCAATTTTACTGTTGGCCGTCAGGTCAAATTTATTCTCGACCGTTATGGGTTCGTAAATTTCCCCGCTCTCAGGAAATTGTCTCACCATAAACCCGGCAAAGCAGTAAGGTAAGTCGCTGTAAGCCTGCCGGGTGTAGGAGTTTACACTCATCAGCACATAACGCACACCCTGCTTCAGACAGGTTGGTATATCGATGTCGATAAACTCCGAAGCACCCTCCGGTGCGGAAGTAATATCACCGCTGTGGTATATGCCCTGCTCAATTAAATGGTAATAGGCCACGGTAAATTTATAACCGCTATCCGCATCGAGTGCCAGCGCTGAGAGGTCAATATCGGTACGACTGATGCCATCTTTCCAGTAGAGAAAAAAGCGCACAGTGTCGTCTTCGGGCAAATCGATCCGACTGCCACGCGGAATGGTCTTCAGCGCTTTTGCAGCAGAGCGCAATGATAGCGGAACTGTATAATCTTTCAGCTTCTCATCAAGATAAACCTTGCCCAGAGACTTCTGTTTACCGAATCTCTCAATTAGTGTAGCTTCACAAATACTTAGCACTTCATTGCAGGTGGCTTCGTCAAGTTGCGGCAGCTCATTCTCTATGGCTTGTACTTTGGCAACTTCCCCTTTCGGGAAAAAGATGCGCAGCTCAGCTTGGCTGTTTCGCGATTTGAAATGTGCATGCAG
>CAYPPC010000009.1:16962-17429 GCA_964412435.1 uncultured Paludibacter sp. | reverse complement strand
ACCGTCTCTTCATCTACCTCGTGGATCACGGCGGAAACTCTTCCGGCAACCGCTTTGAAGTCGGAAATAATGATGTCGCTATCTTCGGTAAGACGTAATAAATGATCCAAACGCCGCGCAAAATCGCCCGGTCTGGTTTTCAATAATTGCACTGCGTCTGAGACATTTTTACCTTCAAGGGCTTTCTCAACCCGGCTGTTAAAAGTCTCAAAAGGAAGATCATTACGAACGATATCAAAAGCTTCGTAAGTTTTTGGATAACGTTTTTTATACTCAAAAGGGTGAAGGATTTCTCCAAGTCGTTTCCAGCGGTTTTTATAGCGCAGCATATCCTCGGTGATGGGAGAACTGTTTTCAAGCAGTTGCAAAAGCCGGCGTCGGTTACGCTTCGAAATGGATTTGAATTTGCTGTTGCTTGCCAGACTGATATCTCCGTCACTCAAAGCGGTAGCAATACGAAGCACATC
>CAYPPC010000009.1:0-16952 GCA_964412435.1 uncultured Paludibacter sp. | reverse complement strand
GTAGGCTCAATGTCATTTTTCAGCAGAGTAGCAACAAAGAAAGCGAGGTTTTCACGATGGGGAATGGCGGTTGGCAGCATCGAAAAAATATGTGTATTGTAGGTTTTTATAAACCACTCCATATCATTTCTGTCGCTTTCTGAAAGGGAGGATTTAGCACCCAGCAGTGCTGTGAATATCGCATTAAATTCCTCTTTACTGCCCAGTTCAATCACCTGCAGTTCAACAATATCTTTCAAGGCTTCCCGCGGCTTTGTTTCCGTTTTCGGTAAAAGTCGCGTACCCAAAAAATCACCCAGATAGTGCCAGTAGGCGTTCAAATAAAGCTCCTCAACATCCACAGTTTTTACCTCTTCCGGAAAATTGGGATACATTGGCAAAAACTCCCGGTCAGCACCCACCAAGTCGTCCAAATCACGCAGCAATTGCTTGTAAAAACTCTTTAAGCGAGATTCGGAAAGCGTCATTACAACTTCTGCCAGAATGGGTGACAAAGTAAAACCCAGGCTCTCGATATTTTTCAATAAATTGAAAAGAGCGTCCTGCGACAATTGCTCTGTCCCTTTTTCGAGATAAAGTTTCGTTTTTCGGCGAATATAGATGCTGTTATTCATGCGTATACTGTTTCTGAGTTTGGAGTTTCCGGTACTGTTTTGTGCTGAAATTATGCCGAATACCACCTGCAAATATACGCAATTTCGCCGGATATAGATTTTCTCCCGGTTTTAAATTCATCGGGACGATTGGAGAATTGTTCGCCGGTAATTAGGACTACTTCACTGCCAGCCATGTTTTTTGAAGATAGCTTCTGCCTCTTTTGATTTCATAAAATCGTAAAATAGTTGTGCATCTTTATTGTTAGCACCTTTTTTGCTTAAAGCCATGCCACAGTCCCTGTAAATGGTGTATCTCTCTTTTTGTTTCACAAAATCAGCCGTTTCGCTGTTAGCCATTTGCCAGATATTCCAGCTGATCCAAACATCAACCTGCGGGTTTTCTCTCCAATATTTCTCAGCTATGCCGCTGTTGCCGGCGTGAAACACAATGTTCTTTCTGATATTTCTGAAAGCTTCCATGTTCTTCATATTACCCAGCATATCTTCCCAAACACCGGTAAGTCCGGCACCGTTTACCACCAGAGTTTTGATATTATCGCGCTGTAGATCTGTCAGTTTTTTAATCTTTTTGGGATTGCCTTTGCGTACAATTAATCCGGAGCCACGGTAAGCCAGCGGATAAACAGATTCGCTTAAAAGTTGCTCTTCAAAAATTACCGCAAAGCTGCTCATCATATTTTCAGCTCCGCTGTAAAAAATATCGGCGTTCTCTTTTGCCTGCTCTTGCCAGTTGCCCAAAGGCCCTTTGGTTACCTGTACCGAAATGTTATGCTTTTGCTCAAAAGTTTCGGCTATCTCTTTTATGGCCGGGTAGGGGCCGCCAGGACCATAAACATAAATCGTTTTATTTTGGGCTTGTGCTCCAAGCAGCAAGCCGAAAGTTATTAGCGTAAGGAAGAGTACTCGTTTCATCTGTTTTGATTTTATTTTGAAAAAATGATTTTAATAAATTATCAGTCTAATATATTCAACGATTACAATCTTAATTAGTTTGTAATTTTAATCATTTTTTTGGAAAAGGAAACTGTAATTTTGAAGTTAGCTTCTAAGTGTTTTCAGGAGATTCGTTAAAATAAAAGCCTGCTATATTCAGCTGAACATAGCAGGCAGTAAGATTATCCGATTAACTATATCGGTTTGGGATTTAGAAACGGGCAGAAATACCAGCTGAAATTAAACCCTGGAAACCAATTCCGCCTTCAACAAAGAATGCAATCTGGTTACCCACACGGATACCTACCGGACTGGCATGAAAAGCAAAATGAATTTTATTGTCCACATGACCCATCTCATTTTTTGCAGTGACGAAAGTTGGACCCGCAGCTACAGTGGAGTAGAGCTGAAACATCGGTTTGTTAATCCAGACACCTTTACCACGTACCATGGCGGTGTGGTATCGGTTGCTTAAATCGGCAATGCTCTCATCCGTCAGCGAATAGTGATGAACATAGTTCGCAAAGTTGTATTGCAGGCCGACAGCAAAACGATTGCTAATGTAGTAGTCAGCACTTGCAAAGGGTGATCCAAAGCCCTCAGAATCAATTCTTTCAACGACGCCGGGCAACAAAGCGCCGGTAAACATGTTAGAAAATCCGGAAATAATATCCGGAGCGGTTGCGATACCGTAACCTGCATTAATTTCTACCTTTCCTTTAGTGTCAAAACTGTTAGTTTGTGCGAAAGTTGCGAAAAGGGGTAAGGCAACTAACATCATTGTAAATAAGCGTTTCATGACTTTTTAATCTTTAATTGATTGAAACATTTTGTGAATTTAGTTTTTTGTTTTAAGTCTTTTTTTTAGTTGGCTTTGTAAACAATTTATTTGATTGCCTCTTATTTCCAAATACGATGCCAAAGTGAATATTTGACTGATAAAAATGATGAAAGTTTTACCGTAAAGATGTTCTGTGAAATCTAAATTGCAGTAAATGTGTTGATTGTGATAGAATAAAGAAGAATAGATATTATTGATGTTTTGAGTGTATGGTGATTGATTCCTTGTCGATAGAAAAGATTTCATCTTCTGCAGATTTCGGAGGATTTCCTGCAGATTTTTATGATTCTTAATTTTCGGTGTTATTTTCGGGAAGCGTTTTTTCTCTTTCACTGAATCCGAAAATTTTTGCTGATAATAGAGGAATTGATTTGCTCTGTTTTATTTTAATCTCTCATTCTTAATTTTATACCATTTTTTCATTCGGAAGTCCGAATAAAGCTCTGAGGAGACTGTGCAGAATAGCTAAAGGTAAGAGCAGAATGCCGATAATCAGCATGCTGAGTTCATAGAACAGATTACTGCCTTTGTACTTTTTACCGTTGATTCGGGAGAGAAAGGCGCTGAACGGAATACCGTACATATTGCCGGCAATCATAGTTTGGCAGGCTGCCAGAATAACTTCGGCTTTTTCCTGGCCGTACTCTTCAATGATGGTTTCATAAGTGCTTCGTTGCGGTATGCCGCGCATATCGGCAAAGTGTTGTGCAAAAAGAATTCCTTTGGCTTCTTCTTCGATGATATAATCGCTGCCGCCACTCAACAGACTGTTAATCTCTTCGTTGCTCATGCCTTGCTCCAATGCCATTTGGGTGTGTTGATAGGAGCAGGCAGCACAGCCGTTCACCTCCGTAACAGCCAGCTGCAGGCGACGGATAAAATCTTCATCCACCAGACCGGATTTCTTATTTTTCATCAATTTGGATGCTGCACGCGGTGCAAATACAAATGAGCGATAAAGCTCACGGAGTGAAAATTTACGCTTAAACTCGCTGTTCATCAGTACCGATGCAGTTAGACTTCCTTGTTTTGTCATTATTTTATGCTTTCTTTTCTGTGAGTGTGGTTTGTTTGTGGTGGTTTTTATTTTTCCTTTTGTTTAGTTACTTGTTTTGCCCAGCCAGGTCCACCGGTGCCAGAGCCGCTCCAGCGGTCCCTGCCGATGAGTAGTTAGCCACCATTTACAGAAACTAACCTGCAAAATAAGTACCACAAATCCAATCAGCAAGCTGAGGGTATAACCGCTATAGGGTGCCAGATGCAAACCGATCGGGAAGAAAATAAATGCTCCGGCAATGGATTGCGTCACATAATTGGTCAGACTCATTTTGCCGTAGAGCCTGAAACTTGAAACTGCTTTTTGGAAGCGTGCTTTTTGATATAGCAATACAAAAGAGGCGATTAACACAAAGGTAAAAGCCAGTTTTTGCCACATATCGAAAGCTGTTCCGGCAGTTTGACGAATCAGTTCTACATCGCTTTTTACAATCAACTCCTTGAGTGCATAGAGTGGGGAGAATGCAATAGCTGCGACGATTAAAATTTTTAACCAAAGATCATTGTTGTGTGGCGTGCTGATAAAAAGCTCTTTTCGGGCAATGTAGTAGCCCAAGAGAAAGAGTCCGGCAGTCTGGAAAAAGCGTCCGGCATCGATGGCCCAGAAAAGACTTGCTTTTTGCCCCAAGGCGATGTTGGTCAGGAAAAAATCCTTGATGTTACCAGACTTTACCACGTCACCAACCTGTGCATACATTGCACCCACATTTAACTCGGGTAGGGTGTGAGAAGCATTGAATTGATTGGCTATAAAATGGAACCACTCCACCGGTTGCAGCAGGAAAAAGATAGCTGTTATGAGTACTACTCTGTCGCTTAAATTCCGGGCAAGAAAAAGCACAATACCAACTATTGAGAAAAGTAACAATACATCCCCTGCCGGGAAAAAGGCAGCATTGAGCGTAGCAAAGAGGGCTAACAAAAGCAATCGCCATAAAAACCGATAACCAAAATCTTTGCCGCGTTTTTTCTGATTTTGTTGCTGAATATAGAAGGTGAAACCAAAAAGCAGGGCAAAAATAGCATAGGATTTACCTGCGAAAAGTGCAAAAACGGCGTGAAAGACTCCCTCATCCAAAGCAACTAACCAGACCGGCGAGTTTTCGGGATAAACAGGATATATAAAATGTTCGACGCTGTGCACCAGCAGAATAGCCATAACAGCAAATCCGCGTAGGGCATCCACTACATCGATTCGTTGGGTCTTAACGGGAGATTGGTTCATAAGTGTGTATGCTTAAAGCTTACAAAGATAGCAGTTTAGCTCAACTCCAGGCTGAAACTATCGGTAAAAATCGATAAGAATTTCGAAGATATGGAAAATCAGTATCCGGGGGAGCTGTTGTTTGTATTAAGATCTTTTCCGTATCTGTTTTCAATCACATGTTATCTCAAATTTGCGAATAAACAAATACAGATGTATCAACCTCCGATACGAAAACCTACCATGCCGAGCATAATTTCTACTGTTATTATCAGCGTTAAAGCCATACCGACCCACCACCAGATATTGACGCGTCGTGGAGATGCACCGTGGGAAAGAAGCACGCCGCGCAGCCCGGAGGCCAGATGGGTCAATGCAAAGAACACACCCAGGGCGTAGTGTGGTATAAGGCGGACATTCCATGCATCGTGCACCAGACCGGCCTCATCGCCGGCTGCCCATGCCCAGGTCGTTTCTACTCCAAGAAAAGTCCGGGCAAAATTGAAGACTGAATTCATATGACCAATAGCAAATACCAACAGGAATACTCCGGAGGCAATCTGAAATGTTCGGTAAAAGTCAGTACGTGTACCACTCCAATTCCAGCCCAAACGCAAGCCGACAACAAGTGCGAAGAGAAAGATTATCACCATAGGTCCCTCGACCCATGAATTGCGATAGACCGTTTCACCTGCTATTCGAATTTGATCGTGAGTGGCATTTCCAAAGATAGCCGTGACGTGATTTCCGATATGAAAGAGAATAAAGAGAGCGATTGTCGCTGCAGAAATACCGTGAATGACCCGCCAGGTGGTAATTGTTCGGTTGGAGTTAACAGCCGGACATGGCTGAGACCCTGAATCCACCCATGCGGCCACCGCTAGAAAGCCCCAAATCACACTCCATACAGCGAAATCGTGAATTTTTCCCCCGGCCATATAGGTCAGTACTCCGATGAATACGTACAAGCTGGGTGCCATCACTGTAGCGTAAGCCAGCCGGCGCATGGCCGTTGATGCCGATATCTTCCAGGCAAACAGAAGTCCGATCAGTGGTACCAGAAAGCTAGCAGTAAGTGCAATGGTGGCCGCAACTGGTTTGGCAAGAGAAGGCCCTGCTCCCGCAAAATAATAAAAAGCATCCAGTAAAAAAGGGTAGGCTAAAACGCCTGCCAAAGGCACAAAGTCGACCAGTTTTCGGCCTAATGATTGGTTTGTAGTGTTGATATTATCTTCTTTTATTTGCATTTTATCTGTGGTTTTAATTTATCGGTTAGTTCCTCTAAACTATATGTTTCCATTCGGGCTTTAATCTCTAAATACAGGGTATATATTACCTTATTAAAAAACAATTAAGCCGCTTTAAAAGTTTAAGTTATTATGATAAACAACAATGTGAATTTTGAGTAGAAGGATAACATCCCACGCTTTAAACCAAAAAAACAGCACCTAAAAAGGTGCTGTTTCTTAAAAAATATCTAGTAAGTTAAAGTACTTAGTTTCTTAGAGCAGACTTGCCGGATCTAAGCGATCTTTCTCGATATCGAGGAAGTATTTGTAAGTACCTACTTTCAGTTCGGAGCAGGCGTCGTAGTCACAAACGATAATTCCTTTTTTGTGCAGTTGCAGTGCGCTGATAGTCCACATGTGGTTAATGGGCTCTTCAACAGCGTGACGCAGAGCGCGGGCTTTACCGTGACCGTTAACCAGAATCATCACCTCTTTGGCATCCATAATAGTACCCACACCAACGGTAATAGAAGTTGTTGGAACTTTGCTTACATCATTGTCAAAGAAACGTGAGTTAGCAATCAATGTCTCTGTAGTCAGCGTTTTTTCACGGGTACGTGAAGTGAGTGATGAAGCCGGCTCGTTAAATGCGATATGTCCGTCGGCACCAATTCCACCCATAAAGAGATCAACACCGCCTACCTCTTTCATTTTAGCTTCGTAAGCTGCGCACTCTGCTTCCAGGTCTTCAGCCATACCGTCCAGAATGTGGGTGTTTTCCGGTTTGATATCTACATAGTTGAAGAAGTTGTTCCACATAAAGTTGTGGTAGCTTTGCGGATGATCTTTTGGCAGACCCACATACTCGTCCATGTTGAAAGTGATTACGTGCTCAAAAGAGATAATTCCTTTTTTGTGCAAATCAATCAATCGTTTGTAGGTTCCCATAGGCGTTGAACCTGTTGGCAGTCCCAGTACAAATGGCTTTTCTGCAGTTGGTTTGGCAGCAATCAGCTTTGAAGCGATGTAGTTGGCTGCCCACTCTGAAATGTTGTCGTAATCGGGTTGAATGATTAGTCTCATTGTTTTGTTGTTTTAATATTCCGCTAAGCTTTTTAAGGCCTTGCAGAAGAGTTTATTAATACTATTATATTTAATTTCAAATTTTAAATTTGGCGGTACAAAAATACAAAAATTTTCTGATACTGTAAAACGCTTTGCTTCGCTACGCTGTTCAAACGCTACGCTGTTCTTACGGGCTACGCCCTGTTAAAATGCTTCACTTCGTTTCGCTGTAAGAATGCTACGCTACGCTACGCTGTTAAGATGCTCCGCTGTTTGAACGGGCTACGCCCTGTTCTTGCGCCTTTTATAAATTATCAGGAACTCTAATTATTTAGAAATTCTCTCATTTGCTAATTGGCTAATTTCTTCAGCCATTTCAAAATATCCTCAAAAACCTCTTCTTTAATCTCTTCGTTCAAAATTTCATGCCGCTTATCGGGATAGAGTAGGGTGGTGATATCTGTAAAGCCCTGCTTCTCTAAGTCGCTGGTGGTTTGAAGGATACCTTTGCTGAAATTACCGATCGGATCATTGGCTCCGCTGACAAAAAGCATTGGGAAATCTCTCTCAATATTTTTAGCCCAGTGGCGGGCGGTGGCGCGTTTGTTGACAGAAATCAGCGTATAAAATCCGTTGTTGCTAAATGGAATACCGTTCAGACTGTCAGCATCAAATGCTATGCGGTTGGCCTCACTCAGGCTGAGCCAGCTGGTACTGCTCGCACCCGGTTCTTTGCGGAATCGCTTGTTGTTGGATTTACCGAAGGTGTTGTTTACAAATTGACTGCGCTTTTCCGGAGAGATACGATTTTGCAAAGCAAGATAGGATTTTAGAAGCCCCACACCCGCAATTTTGCCTCCGGTTCCGGAAATAACAGCACCTTCAAACAAGGTACTCGACTCCTGCAAATAGGAGCGTGTAATAAAGGAACCCATCGAATGCCCGAGGATAAAATGAGGAAGGTGGGGGTATTGTGAATGTAGCATTGATGCCATGGTGCCGGCATCTGCAACCAGCTGCTCCACCGGTTTTTTCAGTTGAAAAAATCCCTGCTCGGCCTCCGTTTTGGCGGTACGCCCGTGACCGATATGGTCATAGGTGAGCACTGCAAATCCCTGCTTCGCAAAATAGTGAGCCAGGGTATCGTAGCGGCCGCTGTGCTCCTGCATACCGTGAAGAATCAACAAAGTGGCTATGACCGGCTGCTCTTCAGCCCGGTAGAGGGTGTGGAAGATGGTATAAGTTTTTCCTTCCGGATTTTGTCTGCTGAGATAATCGGAATTGGCAGTGACTTGTGCGGAAAGAAAACCCGCTGCAATCAGAAAGATTGTAAGCAGTAAAAAACGAGTTCTATAAAAATTCATATGCATGGTTTTACTTCGATATTGAAATGTAAAATTACAACATTTTTCTAAAAGAGAGTTGCGAAAAAACTTCAATTTGGAGAAAAAACAACAATAGTTATGGAAGTTTGAAACTTTCATGTGGTGAAAAAGTGACAATTTGGGGTTTTTGGGGTGATTTTGCAGGAAAAAGAACGAAAAGCAGCATTTTTTCTTACAAAACATTTGGAACTGATAAAAATATGTGTATATTTGCCGTGCAATTGTTTTATATTTATTCATCTTAATTATTAGTATTATGTCAATCAACAAAGCAATTCTAGTAGGAAACGTGGGCAAAGACCCCGAAGTACGTTATTTGGACAAAAATGTCGCAGTGGCTAACTTTACACTGGCTACCACCGAGCGTGGTTATACCATGCAAAATGGTAATCAAGTGCCCGACCGGACGGAGTGGCACAATATTGTTGCCTGGAGAGGGCTGGCAGAAGTTGCGGAGAAATATATTCGCAAAGGTATGCAGCTTTACATTGAAGGTAAACTTCAAACCCGAAGTTGGGAAAAGGACGGAGTGAAACGTTACACTACCGAAATCGTTGCTGACAACATCCAAATGTTGGGACGACGCAGCGATAATCAGCAAAGCAGCGAACCAACTGCTGCCGCAGCTGATTCTGGCGCTGTAGTTAATGACCCTGCTGCTGAGGGTGGCGCTGATGACCTGCCTTTCTAAAAAATTAACTTCTCGCAAGAGGAGGACACACAGGTAAATTTATTTTGCCTGTGTGTTTTTTTGTGTTGACATACAGTGGCATTGAAAGTAATAGAAGTGTCATTACGTAAAACTTATCTCTACTCCTTATATCACCTCACTTCCTTTTTTCAGATAATCTTACCGATTCTCACTGTTCTCTACTTTTTTTTGCTATTTTTGCAATTCAAATTCTATTTATTATGGCTTTAATTAAATCAGTAAGAGGTTTTACTCCCGTAATGGGCGAGGATTGTTTCCTGGCAGAAAATGCAACAGTAGTGGGAGATGTGGTGATGGGAAAGGGATGCAGTGTCTGGTTCAATGCCGTACTGCGCGGTGATGTAAACTCCATCCGCATCGGTAACCATGTCAATATACAGGATGGCTCCATTTTGCATACGCTTTATGAGAAATCAGTGGTGGAGATTGGTGATTTTGTTACCATCGGTCACAATGTGGTGGTGCATGGTGCCAAAGTTGATGATTATGCACTGATTGGTATGAGCTCCACCATTCTGGACTATGCCGAAGTGGGCGAGGGAGCTATTGTAGCTGCCGGTTCGGTGGTACTGAGCAATACCAAAATTCCGCCCTATACGCTCTGGGCCGGTGTGCCGGCAAAATACATTAAAGACGTGGAGCCACAGCAAACCAGTGAAATGAATGAACGTATCGCGCATAATTATGAGATGTATGCGGGGTGGTATAAGGAGTAGGCGCTGCGCTGTTGAAACGTTACGCTGTTAGGATGCTCCGCTTCGCTATGCTCTTAAAACGCCCTACGCCGTGTCTCGTCTTTAGCGATGAGGCTGTTAATACGGGCTACACCCTGTTCTTACACTTCGCTACGCTACGTTGTTCATACGGCCTGACGACCTGTTAAAACGCTGTGCTGTAAGAATGCTCGCTGTTTAAACGCTTCGCTGTAATTCAATAGTAATTTACCTTCGGCGAAATTAAATTGTTTAACTGCGTAACAACGCCCGAGCAGCCATTGAATAACTATTGAATTACAATTGAATTACAATAGAATTACAATAGAATAACAACTGAAATACTATCGAATAACTTTCGTAATATGTTAACATTTAATCTTCTCAAACACGAACTAAAAAAGGGCTTCCGGGCTCAATCTTTTTATCGTAGTCTGGCTGTGAAACTTTTCATGGGCTTTATGGCGCTCTACTTTATTACGGCTTTTGTGATTATCGGTTTTGGACTGGGCCATATTTTAGAGGAGTCCAACGAAACACTAAAGCCACTTGAAGTGCTTAACGGTGCCTCGCTCTATATTTTACTGGGTATTTTAACCCTGAGGTTTTTTGTGCAGTCGCTCACGGTTATCAATTTAGATCACTATGTTACATTGCCGGTAAAGAGAAATGTACTGGTGAACCTAACACTGCTGAAACCGCTTTTTATGCCAATTAACTATGCCGTGTTGCTGGTGGCGGTTCCATTTGCTTTTAAGAGTGTGCTCAGCTGGTATTCCGGAGTTGAGGTGGCGCAGTTTTTAATTAATACTGTTGCCCTAATCTGGGTGAATATGTGGCTGGTGTTTTACCTTAAGCGCCGCTTTGGAGGCAGCATTTGGGGTGGACTGGGACTGCTGGCGCTGATCGTTTTGCTTGCTACTCTGGAGTCCGCTAAACTATTTTCTTTGTTCGACTTGTCGGTGAAAGTTTTTGGTTTCCTGACTATTACGCGCTTTGGGTTTTTAGTTTCGCTATTGCTTGCGGTACTGGCCTATGGTTTGAACCGACTTTTCTACTCCAGAAATTACTATTCGGAGAAGTTTTCCGAAAAACTGTTAAAAGATGAAAATAAGGTAACCCGCAGACTCACTTTCCTGGAAAAGTACGGTTTGCTGGGCGATTTGTTACAACTGCAAATTCAGCTGATACTGCGTCACAAGCGAAGTAAACAGATGCTCTATATGGGAGCGCTTTTCCTGCTTTATGGTCTGCTTTTTTATACCAACGATTTGTACGAGGAAAATGTCGGTATGCTCATTTTTATAGCCTTGATTTTAACCGGTATGATGTCGATGATGTACGGGCAGTGGATTATTGGTTGGGACAGCAATCATTTTGACGGCTTGATGACAAAAAATGTTCCTGTTGAGAAGTATATAAAGTCATTTTATGTGTTGCTTTTATCCTTGAATATTATCTCATTTGTGCTAACTACGCCCTATTTTTATTTTGGCTGGCGCATCGTTTACCTGCATATAGGCATGTTGCTTTACAATAGCGGAATAAGTGCTTTTCTATTGGTTTTCCTGGCAACCTTCAATTCTAAAAGAATCGATCTGATGGCAAAAAGTTCGTTTAACTTCCAGGGAACAACGATGAAGAATTTTCTGATTATGATACCGGTGATGCTTTTCCCGATGATTTTTGCAAGTATTATGAGTAACTTTATTTCGATTGAAAGAGTTGCTGTGATACTGGGCGTTATTGGTTTGGTTGGTTTACTACTTTTGCCCTGGCAAATTAAGCTTACGGTGAAACAGTTTAACCGACGGAAATACATTATCGCACAGGGTTTTAGAGAAAAAGATTAATTCAAATTCATTTGCAAACAAATAAAATTATCATGATAAATATCTCAAATCTTAGTAAAGAATATAACGGTGTGACCGTTTTGAATATTGCTTCGCTCAATATTGCTGTGGGTGAAAGTTTTGGTTTGGTGGGTAATAACGGTGCCGGAAAAACAACCCTTTTCCGGCTGATTCTGGATATTATTGAAGCCAATAGCGGAGAGGTGATTGTAAAAGGCGAGCCGGTTGCTCGTCGCGACGACTGGAAATCATATGTAGGCTCTTTTTTGGATGAAAGTTTCCTGATCGACTTTCTGACGCCGGATGAGTATTTCTCTTTTGTAGGTAAACTGTACGGCAAATCGGAGGGCGATATTGCTGCTTTTTTGGAGCGTATGGCTGATTTCTTCAATGGTGAAGTGGCCGGAAATAAGAAACTGATCCGCGAGCTATCGAAAGGAAATCAGAAAAAGACCGGTATTGCAGCAGCGCTGCTTGCTGATCCGGAAATTCTGATTTTGGATGAGCCTTTTACCGCGCTCGATCCATCATCGCAAATTCGGTTGAAGCGACTGCTAAATGAACTGCAAGAGGAGCAAAATATGACCATGTTGATATCGAGTCACGACCTGAACCACGTTACCGAAGTGTGTAAACGCACCGTGGTACTTGAAAAAGGTTTAGTGGTGCGCGATATTGCTACCAGCAGCGACACGCTGAAAGAGTTAGAGAGCTATTTTGCGGTTTAACGCAGTTGGAAAGACATTTTCCGAAATGGAGGAATTGTTGTAACTTTGCACTCCTTTTCAATGAGCCAATTTGTGAATTAGTTAATTAGCCAATGGCTTGTTGGGAAAAGATAAAAAGAGAAAATTAATAAAAGCACTATTCTTAAGACCATTTCCGCCTTCGGCGAAAATACCAGAATAGTCCGATAAAATACCAATAGGAATGAAATTAGAACTGTTTTCAAATTTACCATACAAGGTGGCCGATATTAATTTGGCTGATTTTGGAAGAAGAGAGATTGAATTGGCAGAGAAAGAGATGCCAGGTTTGATGGCACTGCGCGAGAAATTTGGTGCTGAAAAGCCATTGAAAGGTGCCCGCATCATGGGCTCACTGCATATGACCATTCAGACTGCGGTGTTGATTGAAACACTGAAAGAGCTGGGTGCCGAAGTGCGCTGGGCGAGCTGCAATATTTACTCCACACAAGACCACGCTGCGGCGGCGATTGCTGCAGCGGGTATTCCGGTTTTTGCCTGGAAAGGCTTAACCCTGGAGGAGTATTGGTGGTGCACGCTGCAGGCAATTACTTTTGACGGAAATAAAGGTCCAAACGTGATTGTGGATGATGGCGGTGATGCTACTATGATGATTCACGTGGGTGCAAAAGCAGAAAAAACAGCTTCTGTATTGGATAAAGAGGCTGACGGCGAAGATGAGCGCGAGCTGTATAACATTCTGAAGGATGTGCTGAAAGCGGACGACTCATTCTGGAGTCGCATGGTTCCCGGTATTCGTGGTGTATCGGAAGAGACTACGACCGGTGTGCACCGTCTGTATCAGATGATGGAGCAGGGCGAACTGCTTTTCCCCGCTTTCAACGTGAATGATTCGGTTACAAAATCGAAATTTGATAACCTCTACGGCTGTCGTGAGTCGCTGGCGGATGGCATTAAGCGCGCTACCGACTTGATGCTGGCCGGTAAAGTGGTGGTTGTTTGTGGTTATGGTGATGTGGGTAAAGGTTCTGCTATGTCGATGCGCAGCTACGGAGCCCGTGTTTTGGTAACTGAAATTGACCCGATTTGCGCCTTGCAAGCCGCTATGGAGGGTTTTGAAGTGGTAACAGTGGAGGATGCGCTGGAGATTGGTAATGTGTATGTAACCACAACCGGTAACCGTGATATTATCCGCGTAGAGCATATGGAGAAGATGAAAGATGGCGCCGTAGTTTGCAATATCGGTCACTTCGACAATGAAATTCAGGTGGATAAATTGAAAAAACATCCCGGAATTGAGCGTGTTGAGATTAAGCCACAGGTGGATAAGTACACTTTCCCGGAGGGAAATTCAATTATTCTGTTGGCTGATGGTCGCCTGGTTAACCTGGGCTGTGCAACCGGTCACCCTTCCTTTGTGATGAGTAACTCGTTTACCAACCAAACGCTGGCACAAATTGAGCTGTTCAACAAGGAGTATGAGATTGATGTGTATCGCCTGCCGAAACATCTGGATGAAGAGGTAGCGCGTTTACACTTAGATCAGTTAGGTGTGAAACTAACCAAACTGACCACTGAGCAAGCCGATTATATCGGTGTGAAGGTGGAAGGTCCGTACAAAGCGGAGCATTATAGATATTAATAGTCGTTGAGAGACCCAAAAAAATCCATTCCGAATTTCGGAATGGATTTTTTTGGGTCTCTTTTGATTGCCGCAAATCAGATTTCTGACTTTTCAACAATCCGGTCATTTTCGCACATCAGTATGCGTCCGGGGAAAAGATCGATCCACCCTAAATTGTGCGTGGCGATAATGATGGTGGTTTTAGCCTCATTACTGATGGAGTAAAGCAACTCCATAATCTCCTGACCTGTTCCGGGGTCGAGGTTACCGGTGGGCTCGTCGGCCAGAATAATCTCCGGGGAGTTAAGCAGAGAGCGTGCAATCACGATACGTTGTTGCTCGCCGCCCGATAGCTGGTGAGGCATTTTGTAGCCTTTGTTTTGCATACCTACCTGTTCCAGCACATGGTCAATCTGATCGCGGATGGCATTTTTATCTTTCCAGCCGGTGGCACGCAGCACAAACTCCAGATTCTGGAAAACTGTGCGGTCGATCAGCAGTTGAAAATCCTGAAAAACAATGCCGATATGGCGGCGCAGCAGGGGAATCTCTTTTCGTTTCAGCTCCGGGAGCTGATAATCAAAAATCTGTGCCTCCCCTTTCAAAATCGGAATTTCACCATAGAGTGATTTGAGAAAAGTACTTTTTCCGCTGCCTACTTTTCCAAGCAGGTAAATAAACTCGCCTCTGCCCACATCCACGGTCACATCTTTCAATACAATATGCTCCTGTTGGCAAAGCTCAACGCCTTCATATCTGATCAGTTGGTTCTCTCTCTTTTCCATGTGAAATCTATTTCTGATTTAGCTGTTATTTAATGTCGTTTTTCCAGTTCGCGGGCAATATCATCCAGGGAGTAGCCCTTGGAGGTGAGCAGTACGATCAGGTGATAAATCATATCTGATGCCTCATAAAGCATGCGCTCGTCGTTGCCGCTGATTGCTTCAATAACTGTTTCTACTGCCTCTTCACCCACTTTTTGCGCCATGCGGTTCACCCCGTCTTTGAACAAGGAGGTGGTGTATGAGCCTTCCGGCATCTCTTCATAGCGTTTGGTAATAAACTCCTGCAGATGAGCCAGAAAGCTGATGTCGGTCCGGTTACTCTCATTCCAGCAGGTGTCGCTGCCGGTGTGACAAATAGGTCCGGTGGGACGCGCTTTTACCAAAAGTGTGTCCTGATCGCAATCGGCAGTGATCGATTCGAGCTCAAGAAAATTTCCGCTCTCTTCGCCTTTGGTCCAGAGGCGCTGTTTGCTGCGGCTGAAAAAGGTTACACGACCGGTTTCCCGGGTTTTTTGCAATGCTTCTTCATTCATATAACCCAGCATCAGCACTTTGAGTGTGCGGCTGTCCTGAACAATGGCCGGTATTAGCCCGCCCGTTTTCTGAAAATCTAAATTCATCGATGCTATTATTTTAATTAACGAAAGTAGTAAAAATTTGAGAGAGTGACAAAAATAATCTCCTTTGAAGGCTGAATTTGGAAAATAAAAAAGAGCAGACAAGTTTTTAGCGAAAAACAGCTGCTCTTTTTCTCTTTGAAAGGCAAAACTCTATATCAGTGTTATATTCTCTTTTTCGCAGATCTCGTGCATTTCATCGGGCCAGATGCTTGCCTGAATCTCCCCGATATGTGCTTTTCGCAGGAAAAACATACAGAGGCGCGACTGTCCGATACCACCTCCGATGGCCAAAGGCAGCTTGCCTTCTACCAGGCGTTTATGGAAGTAGAGCTCTAACTTATCCTCCTGTCCGGCTATTTTGAGTTGTTTGAGCAGGGTCTCTTTATCTACCCGGATGCCCATGGATGAAACTTCAAAGGGAATTTCCAGCACCGAGTTCCAGAGGAGGATGTCGCCGTTCAGTCCCGGCAATCCTTTTTCACCCGGAGTGCTCCAGTCGTCGTAGTCGGGTGCCCGGCCATCGTGAGGCTCACCGTTGCTCAGCTCACTGCCAATCCCAATCAGAAACACCGCTTTGTGCTTTTTGGTGATTTCATATTCACGCTCTTTGGGCGAGAGGTTGGGGTAGAGCAGCAGGAGCTCTTCGGAGTGAATAAAAACAATCTCTTCGGGCAGTTCGGGTATAATTTCAGGAAAGCTTTCGGTTACCAGATATTCGGTTCGCAGCAAAGAGGCATAAATTCTGTTCACCACCTTTTTAAGAAAGTCAATGTTGCGGTCTTCGGGTGCAATCACCTGTTCCCAATCCCACTGATCCACATAGAGTGAATGAATATTACCCAGCTCTTCATCGGCACGGATGGCATTCATATCGGTATAGATGCCGTATCCTTCCGGAATTTTGTAGTTGGCGAGTGTTACACGCTTCCATTTGGCCAGAGAATGCACCACTTCGGCGCGCTGATCGTCCATATCTTTGATGGCAAAATTGACGGCACGCTCCACGCCGGTGAGGTCATCGTTCAGCCCGGTGCCCCGCAATACAAAAAGCGGAGCAGTAACGCGACGCAAACGGAGCTCAGATGAGATATTTAACTGAAAAAAATCTTTGATTTTCTTAATCGCCAGCTCGGTTTGCTGTATGTCGAGTCTGGGTCTGTAATCTTTAGGCTTTATAAAATACATGTTGACAAAATCTTTCTATTGTTTCGGGTTGTTTTGTGTCATTTTGTACTGAAAACCGACAAAATGCGTTCGTTTGTTCTTCTCTTTCTTTGTTTCGTTTGCAAAAATATAAAATAAAATCAACCCGGCAAACATTATGTAATATATTTTTTCAAATAAGGGACATTCTGACACAAAAAAACAGCTGTCATTGATGAAAGCTGTTTTTTCAAGACCGGAAAATAGACGGTTCTATTTTTTAATTCTTTCGTATTTGCAGAAAGAGTGGGCGTACTGATTTTTCTCGTCAGCCTCAAAACGTTCGCAGGAGACCAGCTCCCACTCCTCTTCCTTATACTCCGGGAAATAGACATCTGCATCAAAATTTTTATGAACCAAAAAATACAAAAAAGTTACAACAGAAAGAAATTTAATATTGAAAAA
>CAYPPC010000008.1:20885-23029 GCA_964412435.1 uncultured Paludibacter sp. | reverse complement strand
TAAACATCTCACTCATATTGAGCGTTTTGCTCACATCCCAGTCGCCGATATCCTGATTAAATTCGGCAGCACCGGAAAACATCTCATCCGTGGCTATAACAGAACCAACTTTCCAGCCACTGATATTTTGATTAAATTTTGAAGCGTTCTTAAATGTACCGGACAACACCTGAACTGTCCGGGGAAGAGCATCTGGCACTTTGTCAAGGTTTGTTGCATTGTGAAAAGCATAAGCAAGACTAACCAAACCTGTGTTGCCAAAAGACTCCACACGAATCAATTTATCAGCATAAGGATTGTTTACGGTACTGTCACCAAATTGCATAAATTGGCCTGAGATAGTGACAGTATATACTCCATCCTGCTCATAGCTATGCTCATAAAAGCCGCTCTGATTTATTTGCTCCCGTGCATTATCACCCCAGTCAACACTCGCCCTTACTTGCCCGGAAAGCAACAAAGCGATTGTAGTACCGGGCGACACCCCTGTATCATAAACCAGTTCCATATTTTCAGATTGAGCTTGCAGGCCCCAGATACTCAACAGGGCAGTCAGAGAAATTAAAATTATCTTTTTCATAGTGGTTTGGGTATTAGGTGGTTTTACTTATTCAAAAAGAAACCGGTTCTCTTTACCATTAAAACTATTTACAATACCCACTTTGTTCACACACAAAGGCATTATTACAATAATTAACACAGCTGACATCAAAAACAATAAACTAAAAACATGCATTTCATCTTCTTTTCCCAAATCTTTCCAAAATTTTCGAGTATCTTTAGCCAATCGCTATAAACCAACAAGTTTACCCGGCGGTATCATTCGCAACTGCGTATCAAATGAATATTGGACTTTTAATGTGGTTGCAGGTTTATAAAACAGATAATAAGATGAAGATTTTAGTCATAGAGGATGAAGCTGAATTGCGCGAAGTTATCACCGAATCGCTCAAAAAGGAGAATTATATCGTTGAAACTGCTGCCGACTTCGACAGTGCCTCCGAAAAGCTCGGGGTGTACGACTATGACTGCATTCTACTCGATTTGATGCTGCCGGGCGGTAGTGGACTGGAGCTTCTACGGGAGTTAAAGCGTAAGGAAACGCCCTCCAACGTGATTATTATTTCTGCTAAAGATTCTCTGGACGATAAAGTTTTAGGTCTCGGGTTGGGTGCCGACGACTATCTGCCCAAACCTTTCCACCTGGCCGAGTTAACCGCCCGCATAAAAGCTGTAATTCGACGAAATTCCCTTTCGGGAAAAAACAGCATCGATTTTGCCAATATCTCGCTCGACCCGGATGAAAGAGCACTCCACGTTAACGGTAAAGCAGTGCCGCTCAACCGAAAAGAATTTGATATGCTCAGTTATTTTTTACTGAATAAAAACCGACTGGTTTCAAAAACAGCCATTGCCGAGCATGTTTGGGGCGACAATATCGATCAGGCTGACAATTTAGATTTTATCTATTATCAAATCAAAAACTTACGTAAAAAACTGCAGGAAGCAGATGCCGAAGTGAGTATTGAAGCCGTTTACGGCATCGGCTATAAACTGAGTGAATTATGAAGCTTCTCAACCAATCGATTAAATACGCCACCCTACCCATGCTACTGATTGTCAGTGTGTGGGCAGTTATTTTTTATTTCAGCATTTACCGCGAGATAAAAAAGAGCGTGGATGAAGGATTGGATCATTATAAACGTCAGATTGTCTATCAGGCAAGCATCGATACGCTGGTTTTAAGCCGTAAGGATTTTGATAAAAGTTTTTACTCCATTCGCCCTATTGAAGCTGAAGCAGCTTTTCGATACAAAGATCGTTACAGCGACACCATTATGCTGATGCAGGATGCCAACGACCCGGCGCCCGAGCCGGAACCGGCCCGATTGCTCACCACCGCTTTTGAACTGAACGGCAACTACTACGAACTGCGCGTTATTCACTCTATGATTGAGGAAGATGACCTGGTTAAACAGCTTTTTATCAATATCCTCTGGCTGCTGATTCTTTTGTTTCTTACGCTGGCCTTAGTCAACAATTACGCTTTACAGCGACTCTGGAAGCCGTTTTACAAACTGCTTAGCGGATTAAAAACATACAAACTGAGTGATCGCAGGGATCCGCCGCACATCATAACAGAA
>CAYPPC010000008.1:2806-20875 GCA_964412435.1 uncultured Paludibacter sp. | reverse complement strand
TGCAGCAGGCTGTTAACACACTAATTGAGCACAACAAAATTGTGTATGAAAAGCAAAAGCAGTTTATTGGCAATGCTTCACATGAACTGCAAACTCCGCTGGCCATCACCGTGAACAAATTAGAGCTGCTGGCCGAAACAGGTGATTTGAACGACCAACAGGCTCAAAATGTTGCAGCCTTAATTCAAACGGTCAACCGCCTGATCAGATTGAACAAATCTCTGCTTCTGCTGTCAAAAATTGAAAATTACCAATTTACGGATGTGCAAAGCGTTGATATCAATTCACTGCTAAGCCAGGAATTGGAAATGCTTGAAGAGATTGCCGAATATCGCGAAATCACCATTGAGCGCAAGGAGACTGATAACTTAATCACAGAAATGGATCCGGCACTGGCACGGATTGTCATCTCTAACCTGCTGCGCAATGCGCTATTTCATAATCTTCGCAAGGGCAAGGTACACCTCCATACCGACCGGGAGTCGCTAATCATTTGTAACAGCGGTCAAGCGGAAGCACTTGATCCGGATAAAATTTTCCTCCGCTTTCATAAGTCTGATGGCGCCGGCAACAACAGCGGCCTGGGATTAGCTATCGTAAAAGCGATTTGTGACCTCAACGAACTCTCCATTAGCTACCATTTCAAGGAAGAAATGCACTGCTTCCGGATTGATTTTTCAAAAAAATAAAAGTTTTTTTCAATTTGGGTGAATTTTCCCAAATCATTCCAGATTGTCCTTGTTACTTTGCATCAGATTCTTCACACAGGTGTGCAGAACAAATAATCAAATAACAAGAATGTTTTATTTTTAAAATTAATGTCATGCAAAAGAAATATTTTATCACAGCATTGCTGTTTACCCTGTTTGCTGGGGCTGTTTTTGGTCAAAAGCTACATAAAAGCCAGGTTCCATCGGTTATCCTCAATGGTTTTCATCAGCAATTTCCTAACGCCCGCGATGTAGAGTGGAAATTAGATCAGAAAATTTACAAAGTGGAATTTGAAACCGGAATTCGTTTTTATGATCACACAGTCTGGTACAATGAATCCGGAAAAATGATTCGCCACAAAGAGGAAATCCCAAAGCGTCAGCTTCCTAAAGCTGTTCAGCAGGCAATAAGCCGCGAATTTAAAGGTTACTTTGCCAGCGATGTGAAACGAATTACCGAAGGTAAAAAGGTAATCTACTCCATGGAGATGAAAAGATTGTCGGAAGAGTGGAAAATCAACGTAGACTCCAGTGGAAAAATTCTGAGCAAAGTCTATGACTAAGCTCCGGAACTAAAGTAAATTGAATTTCAATTAAAAAAACAGAAAAAGATGAAATCAAAAACATTTATCAAACTCGCGCTGGTGCTGTTATTCCCACTATTTATGCTCAACAGCTGCGAACAGGAACAAATCATCAATGATAATGATCTGCCGGCAGAAATCACCAACTATATTCAGAAACACTTTGCAGATCACACAATTCTGCAAAGCATCAAAGAGCTGGATAATTTGTCAAAAACATATGAAGTGATTTTGAGCGGAAATTACACTTTGAAATTTAACCGTAAAAGAGAGATCATCGATATTGAGGGTAAACAGAAATTACCGGACAGCGTTATTCCGGAAAAGATACTCACTTATGTAACTACTAATTTCCCCGAAAACTATATTGTAGGCTGGGAACTGGAAGGAAAAAAACAACAGGTAGAACTGGACAATGACATAGACCTGGAGTTCAATTTGAAAGGAGACTTTCTCCGTATAGATTAATAAACTAAAAACCCCTGAGAACCCGGCACCCAATGGGTGTTTGGGTTTTCAACTTTTCATCGAAAACAAATAAAATGGTACTTTGGATTGTATTTATCACTCTCATTATTATTGCTCTGGCATTGGATTTAGGTGTATTTAACCGCACCCCACACGAAATAAAAACCAAAGAAGCAGCAGCCTGGAGCGCAGTATGGGTCAGCTTTGCCTTGCTCTTCTCAGTAGTTGTTTACTTCGCTTTCAAAAATGAATGGATCAGCAACCCAACCGGGCTGAGTCCGGAAAATGCGGTTGTAAAATATATCACCGGTTATTTGATCGAGCTTTCACTAAGCGTCGACAACATTTTTCTGATTGCACTAATTTTCTCCTCCTTTGCCATACCCAAAAAATATCAGCATGAGGTGCTGTTTTATGGCGTACTTGGTGCGGTAGTATTTCGGGCTATCATGATTGTTTTCGGGGTGGCACTTATCAATAAGTTTACCTGGATTATCTACCTTTTTGGTGCTTTTCTGATTTTCACTGCGTTGAAAATGCTCTTCAGTCATGGCGACAATAAGGATCCCAAAGACTCAGCACTTTATCGTTGGCTCAATAAAATTTATCCGGTGACAGACACCGTTGAGAGCGACCATTTTTTTGTAAAGAAAGAGGGTGTACGTTATGCCACACCACTTTTCTTAGCACTGATTATCATTGAATTTACAGACATAATTTTTGCGGCAGACAGCATTCCTGCTATTTTAGCCATCACGGCTGACCCCTTTATCGTTTTCAGTTCCAACATTTTGGCTGTAATGGGCCTGCGTTCTATGTTTTTCCTGATTGTGGGTGTGCTCGACAAATTCCGCTACATCAGTTACAGTTTAATTGTAATCCTCGCATTTGTTGGTGTAAAAATGATACTTTCTCACCACATCGACATTCCCGACTGGCTCTCGCTGGGTGTTATTGTACTCTCATTGACGGCAGGGATGATTGCTTCCTCTCTGGCGAAAAAAGAGACTGAAAACAATACAGACAAAGCCTAAAGCAAATTTCAAACAATATGAATACAATCAAATATATAGTATTACTCATTATTTTGTCCGGATTTATCACTGTTTACGGAAGCAATAACAAGCAAAAAATCCGGGATAATTTCATGAATCATGTGCATACTATTTGCGCTAATCCCGACATCATTGAGATTGACAAATCACCAGACGGATATATTGAAATAGAGTTTATCTGCGATGGGAAACGCTATGAAATGGGCGTTAAAAACAACAAACTTCTCTTTTGCGAGTATCGTACCAGTCGTGACGAGATACCTTATGAAAAGATCGAAGAAAAGCTAAAAAAGGATTACAGCGGCTGGGTTTTTGATGAAATATCGCGCGTGATCATGCCCGACACCACTTTTCTGAAGGTGGAGCTGGTAAATAATGGAATTGAACACAACCTTTACTTTACCAATGATGGCAAGTGGTATAAAATAAAACCGCTCAACAGCGATGAAAATTTTGACATAGCTCATATCCGGGAAACCATGGTTTATAATCGCTCTGCTTACCAATTTCTGCAACCCGACAGCGTTTACGATCTGCCCGACATACTAAAAGAGGTTTCAGGAATTGCACTATCTGAAAATGGAAACATTTACGCTGTTCAGGACGAGTTGGGTGCAATTTTCGAATTTCACCCGGCAAGCGGAAAATTGGTGCAGCTCTATCGGTTTACGGATGTTGGTGATTTCGAAGGCCTTGCTTCCGACAATAACACACTCTATATTTTGCGCAGCGACGGTAAGCTGTTTATATATGATACGACACAGCAAAAACTAATTGACGAAACTATGCTACATACCGGTTCGCTCAATCTGGAAGGAATTTGTCTGGACAAAAACTATATTTACACTGTAAGTAAAGAGCCGACTGTCGGAGAGGATACCGGGAAACGCCTGGTTTACAAATTCCCGAGAAGTAATCCCAAAACAACCTCTGTTTTTCTGGAAATAGAGATTGAAGCACTCAGCCGTTTCGCCGAAGCGCATTATCCTCAATTGCATACAACTCCCTTCCAATTCAACCCCTCTGCCATTGAAATTCATCCTTTCACCGGAGATATTTATATTCTTTCGGCTAATGACCGATGGTTAGCCATTTATAAAAACAACGAACTCGACAACCTAATCCCGCTATCTGCTTCGCTCTATCACAAACCGGAAGGGTTGGCATTTCTACAAAATGGTGATTTGCTCATTTCCTCCGAAGGAGAAAAGAAGGGGTTTACAAAGGGAAGTATTTCACTTTTAAAACAACAAGTCCAATAGCTCCATTTTATAAAAAACCACGACAAAACCCATCTTTATTCTTGTCGTGGTTTTTTACGCTTTTACTTTTTAGCATTACTTCTTTATCACTTTCGAAATCACTTTCCCTTGCTCATTCTGTAGCAGGTAGAATCCGGTAGTAAGCGTACCCAGATTCCATTTCAATATGCGTTCACCCGAAGTGTTGATTGATTGCGCCCGACGCCCTTGTAAATCAATCAGGTACAATGTTCCAAAAAGCGGCGATTCACTTTCGATGGTCATAACATCTGCCACGGGGTTAGGATATATTTTATAATCATGCTCAAAACTTGTTTTAGAGATTGCTGTACCGACACCGGCTCTGATTATAACCTCATAACGGTGTGCACCTATATCTGCGTCTTCCTGCCCTATCCCTCTTGAAAAGAGCTGAATATTACGATGAGCTGGTTGCCAAACGCCATTTACCCACTCCTTTGCAATACCAGTGATTGAGTTACCCATTTCATCGTAGGTATATTCCACTAAAAAGTTATTGGTCAGATAGGGATAAGTTGCTATTATCTCTGTTTTAATCAACTCATTGTTTGCATTATATATATGTGTCTCCTCCTCGTATGTTTCATCTCCGTAAATAGTATAATCCGTTCGATTATTTTGAATTAAGTTTCCTAATTGATTAAAATAAGACTCTGTCTTACTCATGATGTACCAACCGTTCGGGTATTTTTCATAATCCCAATCATCGTACCATCTAAAATCAAAGTACTCATAATAGTCTCTCATGTACCGCTGTCCATAAGTATTATAGAAATACTCATACCTCTTATCACCCATCCATTCTCCTTCTTCCATATCCTCGTGCAACTCTTTTATTAATTGATTTTCGGAGTTATAAGTAAACAAAACCCGACTCAATGGCTTTAACCCCTCTTCCGGGTCTAGCAATAAACTTACTGTTTGCTCCACAGGATCCCAGTTTTCATTAAACTCAACTGAAAATTGTCCATAAAACCGCCAATCATCTTCATTATGATCCCAAAGATAAAAACTTGCATTCAGATAGGTTACATAATCATAATCAAACTTTACCTTTTCCGCCGGAACCCACTCACCCTCTTCATTCATCTTTTCGGTATAATAACCGGTGCGAAAATTCACAGCATCATAATAGTGCTCTGTACGAGACTCTGGTTTTAACCCATCAAATAAACTTTCATACATCTCATTCATTTCATATACCAGCAAACCGGCAGAGTTTGTAATTTTTGTAAACCTTCTTGATGGGTTTTGTTGAGTACCAAAGGTTGTAATCACCTGTTCATACCAGTTTGCCTCCAGTTCCGGTGTCACGATACCGGCTGTTTTTTGCTTTTGCACATAGCTCTTCACTAAGTCCGGAACCTGATTTTTGATCGACTTCAGCATCCACTCCTTTTCATCGGAGCCTGTTTTCATTTGTTTGGCATTATCTTCTGCCATTAAACCTAAAGGCAAGAGCAGAAAAATCATTAAAATGTAAGTAGTTGTCTTTTTCATAATATAAAGTTTTAGGTTAAAAATATTTAGCTTGAAAAAACTTCCGATATATTATAAGTTACTTCTTAAGAATACGGACCGAAATAGTTTTATTCTCATTTTTCAAAATGTAAATTCCCGGAGCCAGCCGGCTTAAATCAAGTTTGACTTCACCTGTATATTGTTCGGTCACATTTAACAGTAACTGGCCCTGCATCGAGTACAATGAGAAATTGAGAGACGCTGGGCTTTCAGTTTTTATCGTTAGAATATCCTCTACCGGATTGGGATAGAACCTGAAGTGCCCTTCACTTTCAGTTTGCGCCAGTCCGGTGCCCTCGCCGGCCTCAATATTTACTTCGTAGCGATAACCTTTAACTTCATCTTCCCGATGGCCGATTCCGTAGGCTGCCACTATCAACTCGCCGGGATAAGCCTCCCATATCTCCTCTTTTTGTTGCTCATAAATACCACTTAAAGAGTTCCGGTTATCATCATATGTGTAACGAATACGGTAAATATCCAGAACCGGATCTCCGGAAAAGATCATCGTTTCGCTTAAGTTGTCATCGGCATCATAGGAATAAGTCTCCTCTACTTTATCCACAACCTCATTCTGGTTGTAAGTTAAAATCCTTGCTTTATTCATCAGCCCCGCATCATCATAGTCCATCTCTTTCACCTGATCTGCAATCCAATCATTTTCTCCCGGAACCCAAATCGTCATTTTGAGCGGTAAGCCGGACTCACCGTAAACATACTCAAACTTAACCTCACCCGCCCATTCTGACTCCATAAAATTCCAGATCAAATGGGTTTCAGTAAGTACATTGCCTTCAGAATCATAGGTAAATTCTATCCTTTCCGCTCCGATATGAGTGCCCGGCTCAACCTCAATTTCAACCTCCTGCCACACTATATCCATAGCATCGTTTAACAAAAAAGTAACCTTTCCATAATATCGCCACTCATCAGCCTCGTAATCCCAGGTATAGAATGACATAATCAAATCAGGTAAATTCTCAAAATTGGCTGTCATCTTTTCCGAAAACAACCATTGCCCCTGGAAATAAGCTTCCGTAAGAGACTCCGTCAGCCATCCTTTTTCATCAAAGCTATGCGTTACGCGCTCACCCGGCAACCAGCCGTTATTTGTATAATAGTCATACGACTCGCTGACCATCAGGCCGTGCGATTCGTAAGTTCTGTGCAAGCGCTGAGCAGGTTGATTATTTTTATCATAAACTACAATGCTCTGCTCATGCCACTCCGGCGGTAGAATCGGAAGCTGTTGAGGTCCATTTTTCCCGAAAACAAAAGATGCAAGCTGAGTAGGCTTCATTTTCATCAGCCCAATGCCCTGAACGGGAAGTTTCTCACCCTCTAACACTTTAGAAGTTGCCGGTTGCAGCCTGGCCGGAAACAGCAGCAAACACACTGAAAACACAAATACTAAAAGAGTAATTTTTTTCATGACCTGGATATTAATTGTTTTTTTCTATTTACTATTCCAAGATTCGTCAGACTGAACTTACTGACCGTAACGCAATCCAACACAACAAGAACGTTTCCACGCTTTCAAATGTTTATTTTATTCAATTTAAATATTAAATACTCACATCTCTGAACAAACGAAAGCATCTGTTCGTTACATAAGTATAAAATTATTTTATTTATCCAAACCTCATTCCCACCATAACAAGAGGGCCCGAAGTTTTTTTTAATCCTAAACCAGGTATCATCATGAAGACAAAAAGAGTTTTTATGCTGCTGATTATTGCGGCATCGACAATTACTTTTTCAGAGGCTCAGGTTCTCAGACAATTAAAACAAAAAGTGATTGATAAAACAGTGGACGCTGTAGTGGAGTCTACAGCCGACAAGGTGGCTGAGAAGTCATCAGCTGCCATTAATAAATCAATTGATAAGGCTATAAATAAACATCTGGGCGATATGGCAGGAGTTTTTGATGGATTCAAAGACGTGGAAAGCTTGCCGGCAAGTTACGATTTTGACTATATCTACACCCTTCAGATGCGTTCAAATTCAGAAAGCAACAATGTGAATTATTATCTGAGCAGCAGCGGCAATCATACTGCCGCCCGCATGGAACAACAGGGTAATATGCTGGTTATTTTTGATGTGATAAACAGCGCTGTAGTCACAGTTGTTAATGGCATTGCAATGGCAACCGGACTCAACACGAACAAACTGTCTGAAGTGAACCTGCCGGACAATAATTATAAAACAAGTCCGCTTCCGGATAAGAAATTTTTGGGCTACAACTGCAAAGGGATGTTGATGGAGGATGGGGATGAAACATTGATTGTCTACTTTGTTCCCAATATGACCCTGGGTCTGAGCTCCGGACTGAATCCCGGCATAGTGCGACTCCCCGGAAAAACCGCAGTAGGTTCATCCCAATTCGAGAGTGGATTGGTAATGTATATGGAGTCGCAAAACAAAAAAGACAAAAAAGGAAAGAAAAACGTTGTCATTGAGTGCGTGGATTTCAAAAAATCTAAATCGCGTATCTCCGTGAGATAATATCACTTAACTAAACATTTATTGATTATGAAAAAGACTATTTATTTTTTGAGTTTCGCACTTTTTTCAGTGCTGCTGATGGTTTCCTGCAATCGCGGTCCCGGTAAAAAACTGAAAGAAGCCAAAGAGAAAGTTGAAACCGTTCGCTCAATGGCAAAATCTATCAGTAAACTGGAAGAGCGCAGCGAAGAGATGCAAAGTGTTGCTGAAGAGCTACAGGCAATCGATCCATTTACAAAAGATCAATTTAAGGAGTGGATGCCCGACAAGTTAGGAGATTTGGAGCGAACCTCTTTTGAATTTACCTCTACCATGGGCAGCAACGGCAGCCTGAAATATAAAAGTACAAGTGATGCCGATGATGAAGATTACGAAGAGCGTTCACTTGAGATTAATATCATCGATGGTGCCGGCGAGATGGGTGCTGCAGTTTTTGCAGCACAAAGTTTTTTCACCGGGTTTATGGATGAGTATGACTCTGAAGATGAATACAAGTCAGAACAAATGGTTGAACGCAACGGTGCTAAAGCACTGGAAACTTATTACAAACAAAATAATAAAACTGAAATCAAAACCACCATTGCCAATCGCTTTATCGTTACTGTTAATGCTTACAACATGAAGCCTGATGAAGCCTGGAAGCTCATTGACAAACTGAAAGTGGAAAAATTGAAGTAAAACAACTACTGCAAAATAAATCACTAAAATAAACCACAATTTCAAAAGCGCAGCTTTCCAATGGAAGTACTGCGCTTTTTTTGAAATTTTCATCGATCGCACAGAAACAGTGAAAGATTTAATATAAAATAAAATTTTAATTATTAATCTGTTCATATTGACAAACAGGAACTTGATGCAACAATTAATCATTTTATTACATCTTAACAACATTGAACGTTAATCTGACAGGATATTTGTTATTTTTTCACATATCGACAACTTAGAAAGCATTCAGTTTTACATTTTTATCCATTAAACCCTATTGCACCGTGAAAATTAAAACCACATTTTGGCTATTACTATTAACAGTATTTAGCTTTACGCAGGCGCAAAACATTACCGTCACCCTGCCTCCCAATCCACCTGCCAACACGGCTAACTGGGTGGGTGGAAGTTCTATTTTTAGTATTACATTAACATCATCCCAAACTTTTGCCGAAGGCAGAATTCTTGTTTTTATAAAAAGCAGCGACGGGAAATTAGTTTGCGGAACCAACGATCCTGCCATGGCTCAACCGGGACAAATTCGCCCCGGCGTTCCCAAAGTCTGGACCGGTCATGCAGCTTTGGCCCTTCTGGGCGATCAATGTGAACTACCCGTGGGGAGTTACGAACTTTGTGTTCAACTTTTCAGCGCTAAAAACAAAAGAGGAATGGAGCCGGATTTAGAGCGATGTTTTCCATTCGATATCCGCCCGCTTGATTGCGCACCACCCAACAACATCACCCCACAGGCAAACGCTCTGCTAAAAGAAACTGACATTCTAAAACCTGTAAGTTTTAACTGGACCCCTTTCATTATGAGCGGACAAAAACGAATTAACTATCGCTTTACCCTCTGGGAACTGGAGGAAGATCAGACCGTTTACGAAGCGATGTACAACAATTTTCCACTGCTCAACGAGGAGGTGCGCGGCAGAAACAGCTATGTAGCCCGGCCGGGTGAGTTTGAAAAAAGAGAGGCCCGTTATTTCTGGCGCGTAACTGCCATCGATGAATACGGAGAACCCTTGTGCGACGATGCACAGAGTGAGCCGACACAGTTTTCAGTGGGACTCACAAGCCGCGCTTTAGTTTCGGCTGAAGAACCTGACAGCAGCAACACCGAAGCAACAGACAGTTGTTGTGTAAACCAAATTCTTGACAAGGGAGAAACAGTCTCCATTTCTCCTGCCGGCATCGCCGAAATCAGTCATAAATTCAACATTTCACCTGAAAATATCCGCCACCTGAGTGCCGAAATAATTGCCGTAAGTGAAAACCCAACACAAGCGGACTGTATCGATTGTGCTGAGCATGAAAACCGGATTTATCACTTCGTATCGCACAATACGGCAGCATGGAACGGCAGCACTGCCTGGAATGCCAGCCCGGTAAACAGTATCGGCTATTATCCTGCTAAAAAAATCGAATGGCACTTTAACACTCAGGGTGACTTAGAAATCAATCTGCGCATTGCTCTGCCCAGGACCAAAGGCAACTGTAAACTGAACAGCACCATCTGCATCAGATACAGATTTATGAATGAAAACTGCAACACCTGTGAAGAAATAGTTTGCTACGACATTAAAAACTAAACCCATCAAGCCATGAAAAAACTACTCTATATACTTTTTACGCTTGCATTAATACAACCACTGTCGGGCCAGAATAAATGCTGCCCGGACTTTGAGTTTTTCAGCAATATTCTCTCCTGCAATGAGAGAGAGAGGGATCCTAAAAGAGAGGACGCCGGTGAAAAGGATAACCGGAATAAGGATCGGATCATGTTTGGATGCCGTGACGCCACGCAAACATTTTACATTTACCCCGGCATGGACGGGTTCAACTTTGACTGGCATATCTCCGGTGGTGAACTGGCCGAACCCACAAACGGAAGCGAAGCAAATATCGTTTGGGGAAACGGTTATAATGGTAAAATTACTGTTTTTATAAGCAGTCAGGACAGCCTTTGCCGGGATTCGATTACAACTTATGTGCAACTGCTGGAATCTCCCATCGCTGACTTTGATTTCACCCCCACAGGCACCATATGTCTCAATCAGAATATATTCTTTACAAACCTGTCACAGGGCGGCACTGACTACTACTGGGATTTTGGAGACGGTACCGGCTCCACAGATGCGCAACCTGCACACAGCTACTCTGCACCCGGAACATATACAGTTACGCTAACGGTTTATAATAAATCCAACAACAACGCAGCCGGTGATTCAACTAACAGTGACGGGAAATTTCCGCAACCTGATTGCGGCTGTTTCGACATCATCAGCAAAACCATCACCATTTCGGCAGAAGAGGGACTAAGCATTGAAACCGACTGTAAAGAGATGCTCTGCTTTGGCGATGCAGTCACTTATTTCACACCTAATCAGTGTGAAAGCTACAACTGGTCTGTTACAGGCGGCACCATTTCCGGTCCGGCCAACCAAAGCAGCATTGATGTAATCTGGGATGGCAGTTACCCTGCTACCATTACGCTTCAGGGCGACTGCGGATCTGCCTGCGGCGACTCCATAACCATTCAGGTGCCGGTATTATTTCCCAATATGTCGGTAACGGGAAAAGATAAAGTTTGTTCTCACGAAACTACAATGTACCACCTGCCGGTGATGCCGGGTACTTCTTACAGCTGGAGTGTTACCGGAAGTGGCAACAGCATTATAGGCCCCAACTTTAACACAGCATCTGTAAATGTTAAGTGGGGAGCTGCCATCGGCAGTTATGAGCTGAAATGTGAGTACCATAACCCACATACCGGATGTTCCGGAGAAGCAATCATCAATGTTGACATTGTTCCGGAGTTTACTATCTACGGTCAGACACAATACTGTGTAGAAAGCAATTTTACCATCAACGCTACCGGCGATGCCGAATGGAGCATCTCGCCCACTAACGGATTTACACCTGCCACTTTCGCTAACGGAATAAGCATTTCCGGCGTTTGGGATACAGCAGGCACCTATACAATCACCGCTACCACCACCCAGCCGGGACAGTATTGCAATCTGACAGCCGAGATGGAAGTAGTTGTGGTAGATAAACCCACATTAAACCCGATCGAGGGACCCGACACAATCTGTCCCGGCAGCAGTTATATTTATAAAGTATCTTCGGATATCGACGATGGATATTTCAGCTGGACAATACCCTCCGGCGGACAAATCGCATCCTATATGGGATCACGAAGTGATTCTGTAATGGTGCAATGGAACAACACCGGACCTTACCGGCTCACAGTTGAGCAGTGGGTAAACGGTTGTAGCTCTCCCTATGAAGAGATTATTGCAGTGCCTTATCCTGCTCCGCAAATTATCGGCAGCGCCAATGCTTGCATGGACAACATTGAAACCTACACTGCCTCAATTTCGGCTCCGCCGGGAGGCTACACCTGGTCATTGAGCAATGCGCTTGGAACTATTGTTGACGGACAAGGCACCGACACACTCTCTGTGATGTGGCACGGTTCTAACGCCGGCAACACAGCAACGCTTACGCTTACAACCTGTAGCGGTTCCGATCAGCTTAACATTACCATTTCGGCTCCGCCGCAACTGACTATTCTGGATGATGAAAACTCATTCTGCAGCAGTACCGGCCGCACGCTGACAGCTTCTGTTGCCGGTGCGCAATCGTACAGCTGGACCCGTAATGACCAACCATTTGGCGGCAACACACAGTCCGTTAACATTACCCTGGCGGGTAAATACAGCGTAGAAGTTGTTGATACCAATGGATGTGTGGTTAGAGCAACAGTCATTATCGACAAAGAAGATCTCGGCATTACGGCAACGCTTTCCACTACCGATAAAACTATCTGGGAGTGTGATGAAAATATCAACGTAACTATGCATGCCAGCCCCGGAACCGGTTATTGTTACCAGTGGTACCGTGTTGTTGGTCCCGGACTCTACTCCCCGATTAGTGGAGCTACCGGACCTACCTACACAGCAACTGCAAAAGGTTCCTATTTCTGTGAAATTTCAGACTGCGGCACCGACTGTGTGGCTTACACCCAGATTCTTACTATAATACAGCTGTCGTGTGACGAAATTAATCCTTGCGAGATTGATGTTGATTTTACACATACAGATTGTAACCCCATCACATTTACAGCATCATCAAGCTCTGCTGCGGCAATCAGCTCGGTACACTGGATTTTTGGGGATGGGAATGAAGCAATGGGTAACAACTACACGCATCAGTTCACCGACACCGCCACATACAAAGTGTGTGCTTTAGTTACTGACGTGAATGGTTGCACCGGTTATGTCTGCAAAGATGTCAAGGTAAATATCGCAGCTTACTTCAAGGCCACAGCCAATTGCGATCAGGTTACACTGACCAATCTGAGCAAATCAAGAGACCCGATTACCTCCTACAACTGGAGTTTTCCGGGAGGAACTCCCGCAACATATAGCGGTGAGAACCCGCCGGTGATTACCTATGCCAATGGCGGTTTACACACCATTTCGCTCTCCATTTCGGACGGTACCTGTACACTGGAGTACCAGGATACTATCCGCACCTTTGGCGGCGATATCAGCATGACCATCCCGACACCACTTTGTGTCAATACAGAAGCACCATTTGATGTGAGCACTTCTGAGAGTGATCTCAGTTTCCACTGGGATTTCGGAGATGGTTACTATTCAAATCTGAAACAGACAACACACGCCTATCAAAACACGGGAACCTACACAGTTACCTTAACTGCCACAGGACCCAACGGCTGTTCAAAAACAGTAACTCAGCAGGTAACGGTAGATCCGCAACCTGTCGTAGATATTGGAGCAGACCAAACGATATGTGTGGGCGAATCAGCGACACTGACCGCTTCACAGACTAATTTCACTCTTTACCAATGGTATAAAGATGGTATTGCCATCCCGGGGGCCAACGATGCCAGTTACAACGCCTCATCAGCAGGCAGCTATTATGTAATTGCAGGTGACGGTCCGGGTTGTTTATCAACCTCCAACAGTGTGCTACTTACCTACCACAATACGCTCACCACTGAAATTTTCATGTCATCCAAAACGGTGTGCACAGGAAGTCTGCCAACTTTTGCCAGTACCCTCTACCACCAGAATGCACAGTTTCAGTGGAGCGTGAATGGTCCTGCATCTGCGACACTAAGCACGGCTAACCAAAACTACACCATGATTGACATTCCGTCAAAAACTCCTGGTAATTATGAGGTTATCGTGACCGTGACCGACCAGACCACCGGTTGCGTAACGGCAGACACCATCTGTTTGATTGTAAATGAAACCCCGACAATTACCATTGAGGGTCCCACAGGTGAACTTTGTGAAGGAGAAGTTTACACATTTGTGGCTAAGGCTTCGCCCGATGTGAGCCCGTTGGAATATACTTATTTCTGGAGTACCGGCCATGTAGGTGATACACTCCGCACTGCCAAACCGGGTCTGGTAGCTGTTACGGCTATGTCTCCGGGAGGTTGTCCGGTTAGCGCAGTGGCTGCTATTATCAAACCGCTGCCCGATGTGCGTCTTTTCCCGGCAGGTTGCGACACGCTTTGTGTGAGCGACACCATCTGGTTCCCGCTACCCCAACCAGTTTCAGGAGGTTATATCATCAACTGGTACGACGATGACGGCACCGCAATTACTCCGGTTGGAAATGGCTATACGCTGCCTTTATCCAATCTACACCCGGGCATTCACCATCTTTACGCAACAGTTTCTTATCCGGGAGGTTGCGAAAAAATTACACAAACTTATCATTTGTATGTAGAAGATTGTACGCTGCCGGAGCTTTGTGAACCTTGCGAAGATATTCTTGAAACTGCAAAAATTGAAATTGTCAATAATCTGAGTGATGCCAACGGCTATTCCGTTCAGAATTTCAACCTGACGATTGAGATTAAAGAACCGGTACAGGAAGTTCGTCTCTCACTTTCAGATTTCAGCTGGCAGTGGAGCAATTCAAACTGCGACGATTGTGATTTAAGCGCTATCGAGCGCGGTTGCCTCTTCCCCACTTCGGGAAATGCTAATATTGGTCCACTGCAATGGGTAGATTGGAGCAACAACGGCACTGCCAGGCAGTCTGAAGTTAACAGCTGCCCGCAAGAGTTAGTATGGAAAGGTGACAGTCCGCTGATGCCGGGAATTTATACCATCCCGTTTGAGCTTACTATACCTAAAGCTGATAACGGTGATTGTGAAGTTATTCCTGAAAATGTATGCTTCCATCTCACGCTTATCGACACGGAGTGTCAAACCTGCGAAACAGTACTGTGTGCTGACGGAATTGTTCCATACGATCCACCGATAGACGATCCGGAAGACCCGGAGAATCCAGAGGATCCTGAAGATCCGAATGATCCGATTGAAGAACCGGAAGATGATTGTGACTGTAATCTCGCTGAAGAGTGGAATAATCTCTATATGATTCCACAAAAACCGGGAGCAGCACGTCCAAACCAGCAGATTCTTTGCAATACCATCATTGAGGGATTTGAAGTAAATGTAAGCTACGTACTTTCAGGCATCTACTATTGCTTGGGTGAATGCGCTTCAGTGAAAAACGAAATTATCGTGTACAATCGCTTAGGACAAATTATTTACAGTCGTGAAAGCACAACGCTCAACGAGACCATTGTATTCCCCGAAGCGGATTTATACACCATTACATTAACTGCTCACTGCGGTGAGAAAACTTGCGTTTGCACCTTCAAAGTGAATGTAGGGAATGTTGAGGTGCCGGATGACGGAATCGACACACCAGATGATCAGCCGGACGACGGCGGCATAGTGCTGCCACCCGATTTACCGGATAAAATTGATAAGATTATCAATGCAACCATTCCTAAGGACTTTAACGGAGGTATTTTAGTTGCTGTTAATGACTCAATTCTTTATGAGCGCTATGTGAGCCACAAGCACGAAGTGAACAGCAAAACATCGTTTGACATTGCCAGTATCACGAAAACCTTTACGGCCGCAGCCGTATTGAAACTGATGGAAGAGGGAAAAATAGACATCAACCTGCCGGTAAGCAGTTACCTGCCCTCCTTCCCCTTCGAGAATATCACTGTGCGGCTATTGCTAACCCACCGCAGCGGACTGATCGATTATCTGCAGTTGATGGATCGCATTCGTTGGGACAGAAACGTGCAGATGACCAATAAAGATCTGCTTGAGTTGATAGCTAAACATAAAGATAAAGTGCAGATAAACCGCCCCGATGTGGAATATCGTTACTCAAATACCAACTACGCACTGCTGGCATTGATAATTGAGGCAGTAACGGGTAATACTTATGCGAATTATCTTGATACGCGCTTCTTTATGCCGTTAGAAATGAAAGATACCTATGTGTTGGATGTTAACAATTTCGCGAAAGCCACACGTTCTTACTACCGCAACGGTAGCGAGTATCAGTTACGTTATCTCGACCTGATTTATGGCGACAAATGCGTGTATAGTTCACCGCAGGATTTGAGAAAGTGGGACAGCGGATTACGCGCCGGCAAAGTGCTCGATAAAGCCACCTTAGAGAATTCGTACAAAACGATCGGTTCTACCGTGCTCTTCAACTCAACTTATGTAATGGGTTGGAAAAAAGTGACCGCATCCAACGGTAAGGAGTTCCTCTACCACGATGGCTGGTGGGCCGGAAACCGCGCATTGCTTATCCGTCTGCCCGACGAGAATGTGGTGATTGCTGTATTGAGCAACAATAATTTCACCACCATTAAAGAGATACGCAAACTGATTGACCTCTTCGGTGATTATGGAATTACCGGAAGAAGAATTCAGAACTTTTAGACAATAAAACAAACCACATAAACTCAATTTTATGAGAAAATTAATCATCATATCCTTGCTCTTTCTTTTTGCCCGGGCTGCCTGGGCGCAGAGCGAAAAGGACCCGGTAGTGATTACGGGTACTGTGGGCGTCTCTTACGATTATTACGGACTCAATACTGATCCGGATACCGTGTCATTTTATAATCCGCGACGCCCCACGCACCTGCTGCGGTTCAATCTGAACCCCACTATCACGGTCGGGAAGTTCAAACTGCCCATTAATGTAAATGTGAGCCCGATGCGTTACAACTTTAACGGAATAGGCGGCTACTGGCCGGATAATATCCCACGACCACGACAAACAGTTGGTCAGTTTCTTTCCAATCCTATCAACCGGATTGGAATGAACCCCGGCTACAAATGGGCCGAACTGCAATTGGGAACGCAATACCTGCAATACAGCCCGCTTAGCACGGGTGACTTAGGTGTATTTGGTGCCGGATTCAGTCTTAAACCGGGTAATTTCCGCCTGAAAATGTTTCACGGGATGAGTCAGCAAAAGCAAGCTGCTATTTACACACCGCCTCCCGGCGTGCTGGGTATTTACCAGCGCAATCAGAGTATGGCGCAAATCGGATTCGAGAAAGATGGCGTCTATTTCGCCGGCTTTAACATTGTGAAAAGCCGCGACATAGAAAGCAGCATCCCGGCAATTGCACCGGCTGATAAGCCGCCACACCCCGATCCGCAGGAAGCTGTTGTGGTTACCTTTTTGCTGAAGCTAAGAGAAAAAAACGGCTGGTATTTCAGCACCGAATTGGGTAACAGCTATCACTCTCGTAATATAAACGATGCGTTGGCACCTACGGTAAACAATGGTACTTTCAAAGGGCTGCCCGGATTAATTACGCCGCGCATCAGCACTGTGGAGGGCTTTGCACAACAAACCAGTATCGGTAAAAAGTCGAAGTTGTTTGATGTGGGTCTGAACAGTCGCTTCTTCAGCAGTGGTTATTTTACAGCAGGTTATCCTTTCTTACAAAACGACCGACTCGATTTTACAGTAAACACCCGACTAAGTTCAGCCGATAGTAAATACAGTTTTACTGGTGATATCGGACAGCGATTTACCAACTGGAGCGGTGCCAGGAACAAACAGCTCATTGCCAATGCTAATCTATTTGCACGCTTCACCAATCAGTTTTCGCTCAATGCCACTTATAATAACTTTGGTTTTGAGGCTCCGGCTGTGGGCAGTTTCACCGGCCTTAAAAACGTTGCCAATGACTTAAGCATTAATCCGGCACTTAACTGGAGCAGCACAAAAATGAGTCATTTGTTGAGTGCAACCTACTCCTGGAGCAAATACAATGAGATTATTTTGCCCAATCCGCCCACCAGCAACAACACGCAAAGTGCATTACTACTCTATGTTCCGGCAT
>CAYPPC010000008.1:0-2796 GCA_964412435.1 uncultured Paludibacter sp. | reverse complement strand
GAAAATCAGCCCAGACTTTAGTGTGCTTTGGTTTAACAACTCTATTGATAACGGCAATATTGACTTAACACTTTATACCGGTTCAGCCGGATTTAGCCTACCAATTGCTAAACCTAAAATGACACTAAAAGGGCAGCTACAATACACCAACACAAAGTTAGATGCCTTCACACCAAGCAATAACTGGCTGGCAACGGCAGGCTTCAACTGGCCGGTGACAAAAAAGTTGAGCTGGAACCTCTCAGCAACTATCAATTTCCTGAGATATGGAAACGAACTGACACCACCACCCTATATGCTGGGTGCTAATTATACCGAAAGTCATTTAAGAACATCCCTTCAATACCGTTTAGGAAAATAAAACATGAAAGCTATGAAACCAAAATATAATTTATATAATGTATTAATACAACGGGCGCTGTTTTTGATTCCGATACTGTTGATGCTTTTGCCTCTATCTTTATCGGCTCAAAAGCTTGAGCAATCTGCTATTCTGGTAAATCTGCATGTAAACTCACGCCCCACAGCCTACCTGGCTGATTGGTATAAACCGGTAAATGGTGTGGTTGTTCTCTCATCCAGGCGCGGAGTTGATGTAAAAGAGACCGCCTTACGTTTCGAAACGGAACTGATTGATCTGGAAGGTGATGTTGTTTACAGACTTCCACACACGCAAAGCGATGAAGTTTTTGTTTCCGGAGTAACGGCGAACTTCCCACTTAGCACCATCTTACAACTGCAAAACGGCGAGTTTATTAGCCCGCGTTTGGCAAATGACTTTACGCATGGTGGTAAGTTACATGCGGGTCAGTATGCGCTCCGCTTACGAATTTGGCACCCTATAGAAGATATGCCGGTAACTGAGTGGACATCCTCAAAACCATTTTTAATTAGCAGTTACAATTTGCCGCAACTAACGCAGCCTGCAGATGGAGCTGTACTCAATAGTTACATTGCCAACAGTGCAGTTACTTTCAGATGGACACCGCTTACACCGGCCATGCAAAGCTATGTGGCTTCCTACCGCATTCAAATATGGCAGGTGCAACCGGATATGACACCGATGCAAACTTTGCGCAGCATCCCACCAATTGAAGACCGCATTATCAAAGGAACAACGCAGTTTTTGTGGCAGCCACGGCTAAATATTATTGACGAGGACCCGGCTAATCCACCCCACTTTATCTGGACTATCCAAACGCTCGATGAAAAAGGGATGCCGGTGGAGTCAACCGATCTCTCGATGCAGGGCATCAGCCAGCCTTTTGAGTTTAGCTTTGCTAAAAAGCAAACTACAGAAACTGCAGAATTAAGTTCAACCGAAGAAAATGACCATTAAAACCGAAGAATTATGAGAAAAATAATCATAGCGATATTGCTGCTGGGAGCGATGCTCACCACAGCACAGACGAAAAGGCCTTCGGTTGCACTTCACTACTCGTTTACCGATTTTGCCACGGCGATTGACATTGGCGCAAACGGAATGAAAAATGCACAATGGAGCAAACTCTACGATATGGATGCCGGATACGGCGTTTCGTACTGGCAGGGTATTATTCCGAATATCGATTTGCGCGCCGGGCTCAATTATAACCACAGCGTTTACACATTCCCCACCGGAAGTTATAACCTGAACGGTAAAATGCTCACCGTGGAAGCTGCCGGAGTGGCTAAGCTATTGAACGAGAATCAGAGTCCTGTAACGCCCTACCTGGCTGCCGGTGTGGGTGTTTACGGCAATGCCGGGAAAACCGGATTTTATGCGCCCATCTCCTTCGGAATTCATGCCAACTTATGGGAAGAAGCTTTTGTTTTTACAGATGTGAGCTGGCGACAATCGTTTGACAGCAGGGATAACAACTCGTTTTATTACCAGATTGGCGTTGGAGCTTATCTGACTAAAGTCAAAAAACCTTTACCTGTTATTTTACCTGCGGTTGTTGAAGAACCGAAACCAATTACCGGAACCGTTGATATTTGGGTGAAAGACGAAGCGACCGGACAACCCTTGCCGGAAGTTGAAATTACTCTGGTAAATGCACAAGGCGAAACGAAAAGCGGCTTTACCGACAAATCGGGTAAACTGAGCTTCCCAACCACCTTGAAAGGCGATTATAGTGTTAGTGGAAAACTGAATAATATCGAAACAGAGAGTAAAAACATCGCTGCTGCACAATTTGATGAAAGCAATGACATTGGCATTATTTTACTGCATAATGACCCACGCTTTACATTGGTAGGAAAAGCTGTTTCTAAGAAAGGGGGTGATCCGGAGAAGGATGTTCAGGTTACTGTGGAAAACAAAACTCTGGCCAGCATATTGATGAAACGTAGTCAGGAAGATGGTGAATTTAAGGCACAGCTGGAAGGTGATTCCGACTTCTCTATTTCCGGTAAAAAAGCGGGATATTTTAGCAATATTGAAGAAGTAAGCACCAAAGGGTTGAACCGAAGTGCGACACTTTACGTAAAACTGGAGCTGGAGATTCAGGAAGCCAAAGAGGGTCAACAATTTATATTGAACAATATCTTCTTCGCCATCAATAAAGCAGACTTGAACCTGGCGGCATCCACCGACCTCAACCGTTTGGTTAAATATCTGGAGGACAACCCCTCTGCACGTCTTGAGATACAGGGGCATACTGATAGTACCGGAAGCGCAGCACTCAACAACCGACTGAGTCAGGACCGGGCAAATAGTGTAATGAGTTACCTTATTTCAAAAGGAATTGCAGCTTCCAGATTGAGTGCCAAAGGCTATGGAAGTTCTCAACCTGTTGCCACTAATGCTACAAT
>CAYPPC010000007.1:20043-24626 GCA_964412435.1 uncultured Paludibacter sp. | reverse complement strand
ATTCTGGGTTTCAAGATGATATAAATATATTTAAATTTTTGTCATGTACTTAGAGGGATTTCATAGTTTTTCCTTTGTTTGTTTCACCTTTGCGGTATAATATCAAAGCTGTTTTACTCTATTTTTATCGTTTAACCACTTTTTTGCTCAAGCTAATATCCAAAAGCATATCAATTCGCTCTTTTTGGTAGTCGGATAGTTCGTTGCGGTTACCATCGCGATAGAGCTGCTGTGTGCTGATAGAGAGGCTGAAAGGAACCACCCAGGCACGCAGCGTGTGCGCAATATTGGTCATGGCTTGTACACCGTGGAGTGCCTGCGAACCGGTTGCCCAGCTTACGAGCGCAACCGTTTTGTCGGTTAAATAAGCAGATTCATTTTTAGCGGTCAGCTCGAGCCAGTCGAGGCTGTTTTTCATCACGCCGGGAATGCTGCCGTGATAGAGTGGTGCCATCCAAATGTGCATATCAGCTTCCAGAAAAGTATCAATCATCTTATGCACAATCTCCGGAGTTTCATTCATTTTGATCGGATTCATCATGGGGATGTCCCACTCTGAAAGATCGATAATTTCAAGCCCTACGCTTCTGTTATCCAGTTGTTGCTTTATATAGTTTGATATAAGTTTACCTGTTGATGGTTCCCAACTCTCATTGGAACCAAGGAATATAAGTACTTTCATTTTTGATGTTAATTATATATGATTTATGCTTTGGGCCTCCATTAAGCACATTTTTGATGCGCATTGTCAGCTTTTTTTATAACAATACAGAACTGAAATAGTTGTGGTTTCCCGCAAACAGCCATAATTAACACCATAGAAATGGTCTATAATCTTATGTCGGTTTATTGTTTATTCAATATCCCGGTAGTGGATTGTACAAAGTGCGGAAAATTCTGTGGGAAATAGCAGAGATTTAATAGAGAATCCAGCCGGCAATACCGGACAATACGATAAGTGTGATAGGGTGGACTAAAGATTTGAAAGAGAGCATAAAGGCTACGCCAAAAATCAGGAAGCTTTTGTAATCAACGAAGTTTTCACCATTCATCAGCATCACAGCTGCGGCCGCAATCAGTCCGATCACAACCGGACGTAAACCGTTCAGCGCATATTCCATATATTTATTCCCATGAAGCTGAAAAAAGAAACGTACCAGCGTAATCATAATAATAAATGAAGGGAGCACAATGGCGAAGGTGGCTACTACCGAGCCTAAAATGGAGCCGGAAGCGGTATAACCCACATAGGTGGCACTGTTGATACCAATCGGGCCGGGGGTCATTTGTGAAATGGCAATGATATCGGTAAATTCACTGGGCGACATCCAGCCGTAATACTCAATTTCATGCTGAATCAGAGTGATTATCGCATAGCCGCCTCCAAAACCGAAAAGTCCGATTTTGAAAAAAGAGATAAAAAGCTGTATGTAAACTTCTATATTCATGATTAGCTTTTTTTGACTCCTTTCTGTACAATGACTCCGTAAGAGATTCCTCCGGCAATGGCTGCAAGCACAATCCACACCGGTGAAATTCCGAGCAGCCAGATAAACAGTACAACTGCCAGCGGAATTAGCAACTTAAATTTATTGATACCTGCCATTTTAGCCATGTTGTAAAGCGGTGCTGCAATCAAAGCAACCACTGCGGGGCGGATGCCCATAAAAATACGGGCTACCGTTTCGTTGTCGCGAAACTCACTGAAATACATAGCTATAAGAAGAATGATAATAAAAGAGGGGAGGGCGCTTCCCAGTGAGGTTGCCAGGCTGCCTTTGAACCCTTTGATTTTGTAACCTACAAAAATGGCAGTGTTAATGGCCATTACCCCGGGAGCCGATTGTGCCATGGCGAGCATATCGATAAACTCATTTTGTTCTATCCATTTTCGCTTGTCAACCACCTCTTTTTGTATCAATGGAATCATAGCATAGCCGCCGCCAAAGGTAAACGAACCGATGCGGACAAAAGTGACAAACAGCTGCCAGTAGATATTGTTTTTGAAAATATTCTTCACTTTAATCACAGTTTTGCAGAGAGTATTAAACTTTTTTCTTTTACTCCTCTTTGCGTTTTTGCTTCAGATGCGCTATGTTTTGTTTCAGCTTGTTAAATCCGGCCCGGAGCACGGCAGAGTGTTTGAACATACGCTTAAACTCTGCTTGTTCCAGCTTGTTCCAGGCTTCAAAGTCCATCGTAAATAACTCCTCTACAGCTTCAAAGTCGGGGTTTGCAGTAGGTTTAGCCCGGGTTTTGTTCCAGGGACACACATCATTGCAGATATCGCAGCCAAAAGCCCAACCAGAAAGCCCGGGACGGATAGCCTCATCAATATCTCCTTTTTTCTCGATGGTTTGGTAGGAGATGCATTTTCTGGCATCAATTCCTTCGCCGGCTTTCAATGCACCAGTGGGACAGGCCACCAGGCAACGGGTACAGGTGCCGCAACGATCAGGCATCGGGGAGTCATACTCCAGCTCTTTGTTGATCATCAGCACTCCGATAAAACAGAATGAGCCGAGCGTGGGGCTGATCAGCATTTTGTTTTTGCCAATCCATCCGAGTCCGGCACGCTGTGCCCAGCGTCGCTCGAGTACCGGTGCAGAATCTACAAAGCGATGCTGTTTCTCTTTATTGAAACAGGCTTCGCCATACTCCTCAATGATTGCCTGCTCCAATTGCAGAAGTTTAGACTTGATTGAGGTGTGATAGTCTGTTTTGCTGTATGCATACTTTGAGATCTGTGGTGCTTCAGCATTTTGTCTCTTTTCGGGATAGAAGTTGCTGAGAGTAACAATGACTGATTGCGCACCTTCTACAATAACACGCGGGTCTGTGCGTCTTTCAAAGTTTCGCTCCAGGTAGGACATCTCACCGTGCATGCCGGCAGCAAGCCACTCTTTGAGAAAAGCGGCATCCTCATCGAGCAGTTCAGCTTTGGCTATTCCACAGGCATCAAAACCTATTTCTAAAGCTTTATTTTTAATAAATTCAGTCAAGTCTCTTTTTACTATGAAATGAAAACAGAAGCCGCTGGCCTCTGTTTTAACTTTTATAATATCCGCTGCAATCCAGCTTCCAGTTGCCTGGTGTTTTGGTAGCGGCCTGCAATGGTGCCCTCTTTGCTGATCAGGAAGACTGTCGGTATTTCCGTAACATTATACTGCAAGGCGGAGCTACCATCGGGATCATGCACACAGGTCCAGGGAATATTGGATGACTGGTGTGCCCAGAAATTGTAACTCTGATCCAGTGAAACCTGATAAATTTCCAGGCCTCTGTCGCTGTACTTATCATAGAGCTCCCGAAGTGCAAAGGTGTGGTCTATGCTGTTTTCCAATGCATAGGCAGAGAAGTCAAGTAAAATAGTTTTGCCTTCAAGATCTGAAAGTTTTTTAGGATAACCGTTGCGGTTCTTTAATTCAATATCGAGAAAACCGCGCTCGTCAGCTTCCATCACACTTTCCCAGTCAATTTCCCGGGAAGCACGGCGTGAATCACTGAGTGCTGCCACAACGATGGCATAGATGTTTTTGCTTCGCTCATATTCAGGCATTTGGTTAGTAAATGCTGTTGCAACTGCCTGGTAATAGGGACGATCGCCTTTTTCGTATGGCGAAAAAATAAACTCTCCGCTTATTTGCTGGAAAAGGGCATAGTAGGAAGCAATGGAGAGCGGGTTGCTCAATACCAGGGCTTTCACTTCGTTTTTATGATTTTCCAGGCTGTTTCTGAACTCTTCTACCAACACACTTTGCTCCTCTCCCCGGTTGGCCACTGCCTTGTCAAACTGATTTTGCAACGCCATCAACGATTTCCTGAAATGCTGAATTTGTTCACTCACTTTTGAACCGTTGATTTTTGCTTCCAGCAGATTTTTGGCTGAAGCCTGCAGACTGATATCTTCTGTGGAGTCAACACCCAGTACGAGCGAGCGATCCCCAATTTTCAGACGATAAAGGTCGGGGTATACCGAGCGTTTTACTTTGAACTTAAATTTGCCGTTTTCATTCAGCGCCACTGAGTCAATCAGGCTGTCACCGGTCAGTCCGTTTTTCAAAAAATAGAGAGTGTCACCGGCTGCATCGGTGATGTTACCGCTTACTGTGAAGTTGCCGCTGCGGTTGCAGGAGGCAAACAGCACAATCAGCGCAAAAAGCAAAAACTTATTCTTCATAAATTATCTTTTTCTGTTTCTATAAAGTATCCCGATAGCTTTCGGCTTGAATTCAATCAAAATCTATCGGGATGTAGTGCTTGTTAATAGTTTGCTAAATTTATTGGATCATCATATCGCCGGCAATCTTATCGGCGAGCTCTTTACCTTTGAGTGTAGTTACAATCTGTAAAGCAAAGTCAACCGCTACGCCGGGACCTTTTCCGGTGATAATATTGCCATCTTCCACTACAGATTTCTCTGAGATGATGGCTCCGGTGAGGTTCTCTTCAAAACCGGGATAACTGATGGCCTCTTTTCCTTCTAAAATGCCCAGTTTGCCCAGCACAGAGGGTGCTGCACAAATAGCTGCAATCTGTTTGCCGGCTTCGTGTTGTTTGGTTAACAAGTCGTTAACGCCTTT
>CAYPPC010000007.1:11202-20033 GCA_964412435.1 uncultured Paludibacter sp. | reverse complement strand
GCATCCAGGTTAAGCATGCCGTCGTAACCGCCGGGGAGTACGTAGTATGCATTGTCGTCAAATTCAGTTTCACTGAAAAGCCGGTCAGCTACCACCTGCACTCCGTGTGCACCGGTCACTGTTTTGCTGTCGTGTATCGATACAGTTGTAGTGTCAATTTCTGCTCTTCTCAGCACATCAATCGGTGCGATGGCCTCAATTTCTTCAAATCCATTCGCTAAAAAAACATATACTTTCTTCATAAGGCATTAAATATAAATGTGAAGCCGCCAGGGCTATATTAATTATCTCAGATTGCACCTACTTCATTCTGAAATTGTAGGTGATGGTACCGCTTGAAACTCCCTGCCCGCCCGAAAATTTGGTTCTGCGGGCTGCATTCATTGCCGCTGTTCGTGTGCTGGCATCCGAAATGTCAGAGGGTGAGCCGATAGAGGCGGATGTAACATTACCTGCTGCATCTACCCGGATATTTACGGTCAGCCTGCCCTCCACATTGCTGGGGTAGTCAGGAGTAGCCAGTGATCCAATCAGCGACCGTCCGGCCAGCGACCAGCCGTGTCCGCCGGAAGAGCCTCTGCCTGCAGGGTTGCCCTGCCGGGTGTCGCCGGAGGTGTTGCCGCTCCCGCTGCCACCGGAACCGAATGCGCCGCCCACCAGATTTTCACTGCGTGCAGCTGCTTCGGCACGTTTGCGGGCTTCGGCCGCTGCCTGCTCTTTGGCTCTTTTTTCAGCTTCAGCTTTGGCCAGTGCTTCCCGGCGCTGCTGTTCGCGCAGCTGTTGTGCCGGATCCACTACCGGATCTTTTTTGGGTTTCGGGTTGACCTGCTGTTTCGGTACAGTTACTGTTTTTTGACTCTCCTGAGTCATCAGCTCCTGTTGTCCGCTTGGTTTGGACTCAGACATGCTTGCCGCCTCCGGCGAAAGATCCTCTTCACCAGCCAGCAATTCGCCCAGTCCCGAGCCGTCAAACTCATCGCCAAAGCTGATCATAATCCCCTCATCTTCGACCGGGCGCTGCAGTGCAGGCATATAAACCAGCCAGAGAATCAGAAAAGTGAGCAACATAAATGCTACTGAGCTAATGATACCGTATATTTTAGAATTTTCCAAATTACTCGATTTTGTTCAGATTAGTCCCGCTTCTCTTCGGTGAGCGAAGAGGTTGCGATTACCAGTTTCAATTTGTTCTTATTGGCAATATCAAGCACGCGTACCACCTCTTTGTAGGCGATGTCCTGATCGGCATAGAGTGCCAGGTAGGTGGTTGTGTCCATCGCTACCAGCTCCATGATGCGGCTTTCGAGCATCTCAGGAGCAATTTGCTCAGCACGCTCTTTTCCGCTTCCGAGGAAAAAGTTGCCCTCCTCATCGATTGACACCCGTGCTACCACTTGTTGCGTTGCCTTATCGGCACTGCTTTGTGGCAGGTTGATTTTGATGTCGCTGGGAGTGGTCATGGTGGATGATATTACAAAAAAGAGCAGCAGCAGAAATATGATGTCAGTCATCGATGACATCGAAAATCCGCTCTCTACTTTACTTCTTCTTTTAATAGCCATGTTATCTATGGTTTTTCTTTATTTACATAAGTTTTGCCTGTGCGGCAAATGGTTTTTACAGCGCCGGCTCATTCAGCAGGTCCATAAACTCCAGTGTTTTAGACTCCAGGTTGCGCACCACGGAGTCCACTCTTGAGATCAGGTAGTTGTAGGCGAAGTAGGCCAGAATACCTACAATCAAACCACCCACTGTGGTCACCATGGCCTGATACATTCCCGATGAGAGGTCGATCAGCTGCACTACACCGGTGCTGTTTTGTGCCATATTGAAAAAGACTACCAGCATACCGGTAACGGTTCCGAGGAAACCAAGCATCGGTGCGCCTCCTGAAATGGTGGCCAGAATCACCAGGCTTTTTTCCAGTTTAGAAACTTCGAGATTGCCCACATTTTCGATAGCCAGCAGCACATCACCGATAGGGCGGCCCAGGCGGCTGATCCCTTTTTCAATCATGCGTGATGCGGGTGAGTCTGTCTCGTGGCAGAGCTTCAGAGCCGACTCAATTTTTCCGTCGTGGATATAGTCTTTAATCCTGTTCATAAAGGATTTATCTTCCTTGGAGGCTTTGTTGATTGTGATGAGCCGTTCAACAAAGATATAGACTGCAAGAGCCAGCATCAAGCCCAGGAGAATCATAATGGGACCTCCGTAAGTGGTCATTTTCCATAAATTCATTTTTTCCGGGGCAGCTTGTGTCGTTACGATATTTACCAGCTCGTTTGTAACTTCACCGGTAGCCTGTTGCAATAAAATAAATAGATTCATTTTATGTAATTCTGTTTAATTTGATTTCTTATTTTGAATTTCAATTTCTCTGTTTACAGCAAAAAATGTGCTGAATTCAAGTTTTTAGCTCAAAAACATCGTTTCTGTTAAACCTGCAGCTCCTTCAGGTAGCGTGCAATGGTCTCCTCCAGACCCAGATAGAGTGCATCTGAAATCAGTGCATGTCCAATAGAAACCTCCTCCAGCCACGGAATGTTCTTTTTCAACCAGGCCAGGTTATCCAGATTCAGGTCATGCCCCGCATTGAGTCCCAGACCGAGTCGGTGGGCTTCCTCAGCTGCAATCACAAACGGCCGCACGGCAGCTTCCTTATCCTTGTAAAAATCGATTGCATAGGGTTCTGTGTAAAGTTCCACACGGTCAGTTCCTGTTTTGGCGGCATACTCCATGTTTACTAATTCTGTATCCAGAAAAATGGATACGCGGATACCTTCATCCTTAAACTCTTTGACCACCTCCTGCAGAAAGGAGAGGTGTGTTTGGGTATCCCAGCCGGCATTGGAGGTGATAGCTTCGGGCGGATCGGGAACAAGTGTTACCTGTCCTGGCTTCACTTCTTTCACCAGATCAATAAAATTTCTTGAAGGGTACCCTTCAATATTAAACTCGGTACTCAGTTTCGGTTTCAGATCATACACATCGGAATAACGGATGTGACGCTCGTCGGGGCGCGGATGCACAGTGATACCCTGAGCTCCAAAACGCTCACAGTCGAGAGCTGCCTGCAGAACATTAGGCATGTCGCCTCCACGTGAATTACGCAGAGTGGCAACCTTGTTTATGTTTACGCTTAATCTTGTCATTTAATTTTGTTTTAAGCTAATAAAGTGATGGCTGCAGGTTTTTCCGGCAGTCAAAAATTTGTCAGGTTTAATTTCATTTCGTTCCTTTGCACAAGGAAACGGTGAACATTAACTGCAAATTTAACGCAAAAAATGCAGTTTTTGGCATTATATTTTCTATCTTTCGTTTTTTTAATATATAAATCTTCAGAAATTCGATAAATATTCACAAAAACGGCATAAAGCTTGTTGTGAATTTTGAAGTTTCTTTGTAAATCGGCTTGCGGAAGCATCGGGCCGGCTTCAATTAACAGGAAATCAGACAAACTGCATCTATGAGGAGTAATTCAATGTTTCGTATCGCTTTATTTGGAAATTTGCATAGAAACGACCTGCGGGAAGAGCTGCAAATGCTGGTAAATTTTGTGAATGGTAAAAACATCACAGTACTTGTTGAGGATTATATGATGCATTATCTGAATGAGAATTTTCCGGCTGCCTCTTTTGATCGTGTTGAAATTATTGAAGATGATAATTTTGATGCTGATCTGGCTTTGAGTGTGGGTGGTGACGGCACTTTTCTCAACACGGCTCTGCGCGTGGGAAGCAAAGACATTCCCATTTTGGGTATTAATAGCGGGCGACTCGGATTTTTGGCCGATGTGGCCAAAGATGAGATTATTCCTGCCCTACAGGAGGTGCTGGATGAGAAGTATTCGATTCAGAAGCGCAATGTAATTCATGTGAGAACCCTGGACAGCATTCGCCTCGATTCACCCTATGCGCTGAACGATGTGGCTATCTCCAAGCAGGACAGCAGCTCGATGATTATTGTGAATGCTTATGCCAATAATGAGCTGATAAACAGATATCAGGCAGACGGTCTGATTGTGGCCACACCAACCGGATCCACAGCCTACTCAATGAGTGTGGGTGGTCCGATTATTGTGCCACAGGCAGGGACTTTTGTGATTTCGCCGGTAGCCTCACACAGTCTTAATGTGCGTCCGCTCATTGTCCCCGACGACTGGGTGATTGACCTGGAGGTAGAGAGCAGAAGCAATAGTTATCTTATCTCTATTGACGGCAGATCCAAGATTCTGGATCATCGCACCCGCTTGCAGATAAAAAAGGCTGACTATCAGATTCAGGTATTAAAAACGCTGGATCACACTTTTTTTGATACACTTCGTAAAAAATTGATGTGGGGGATTGATGGTCGGATTTAAGGAGATGTGATCAAACTTTTATATTAAAAATTAAAATAACAGCTTAATTGTTTTAGAAATATGTTGCTAATACGCAAATATAAGGGACCCAGCTTGTTCCTTTTTGTTTTTGTAGTTTTATTGCTGACAAGCACTCATGAGAGTGTTTATGCGCAGAATGATGAGCCTGCCCTGGAGATAATTTCTCAGGAGGAGGCGTTGAAGCGTGTTAAAGTGTTTGATTATGAGCCTTCAGATTTCAAATTGCTGAAGCGCGAAGTGGTAAAATCGGAGGATGATTATGATCTGGAAGAGATTGAAATGCAGATAGAGGATCCAATGGGCCGATACGGCTCTTACACTCAGCATTTTACCTATTATAATGTCAAAGGTGAGGGCAAAAAACCGGTAGTCATAGTTTCGCGCCCGCTAAAAAACCGCTTTGTGGATCGCTTTGTGGCGAATAGTTTTGCCAAGCTGGGCTACTCTTCGCTTCTGATTATTCCGCCCGAATCGCTGGTGGATCCCGGTTTGTCATTTGATGAATACAATGAGGTGATGGTACGCTATGTAATCACCATGAGGGTGTCGATTGATATGCTGGAGAAATTCAAAGAGGTGGATAAAGATAGAATTTATGCTTACGGATTAAGCCTTGGCGGAATGCGTACAGTGCTTGGTTTTTCAGTAGATAAAAGAATTAAAAAGGCAGCGGCCGTGGTGGCCGGCGGAGATTTTCCCGGAATCTTAACTGATAGCCGCTATCCGGTGGTAATGTACAGGCTCTATAGTCGCCGAAAAGTGGAAGGGGTAGAGAGCACCGATGAACTGAAAAAGTTGCTTTATGAAAAAATGTCTGTAGATCCGATGCACTTTGCCTTTCTCCGGGATCCGGAAGATATTCTTTTTGTACTCGGAAAAAACGATCAGTTTGTAAGAGATAAATATCAGATTATGCTGTATGAGGCTTTCAGCCGGCCGGAAGAGGGAAGATATCCGGGGTTTATACAGTCCACACACGGGCATGTCTTCACCGTTTACAGTTTAAGAAACCATGCTGAAGACTTTGTGAAGTATATTGAAACGGGTAAAGTGCCGGAAGAGAAAAGCTCAATACTTGATAGTTTATTCAAATAGTACAGGGTACTTCAATTTCAGCGGAGCTCTGCGAACAAAGCTGCTTTCGGGTATTTCTGCTGTTTGATCGATATGTGGCATTTCGCCCTTAAATTCAACCCGTATTTCCGTTTTATCATCTAAAGTGAAGTTGGCTATTATTTGATAGTAGCCCGCTTCGTCATATCCTACAGTCATGTTACCGGCCTCAATATAGGCTGTTTTTGAACGGAGCGGCTCCCGTTCGATATAATAGAGATAAGCACCGGAAGGGATGGTGTTGTGGTTGTCCTTGAATCTCTTTCCTCCGAAAAATGTGAATGGTTCGCCGGATTCATCATCCAGGTGATAGGTGCCTGACGGAAGCAATGTGTCACCCTGTGCCACAAAAACATCCTCCATCACCAGAAACTGCCCGTAACCCTCCAGCTCAGAATCTTCGTTGACGTAGAGCTTGTCGCTAAACAGATTTAGTGTCAGTACGTTACTTTCAATCTCATAGTTCTGGTAATAATTGCCATAGAAAAGCGCATACCCCCAGTTTAACTTAGGGTTTATCTCATAGTTGTAGGGAGCCGCCGGCTCTATGCGATTACATCCGGCCAAAACTGTCAGCAGAATCAGCGGAATTAAAATAGCTCTGTATGTTCTCTTTATCAGCATAAAATATCTCTGTAAAAATCAAAATATAACTTGCAGGCAGCCTTAATTGGTTTTGATATATCTCACCGGGTAAACTGCAGCAAAAAGTCCCATCAGTAAGACGGTTGAGACTGAAATAAGCACATCGGTCAGCGATAAAATGACAGGGTAGGCCTCCACAATGTAGTTGTCGCCACCCAGTTTAAGCAGTCCGAAATGCTGTTGTACCAATATGATTGTCACTCCTAAAACAACTCCTATCAGAGCACCTGCAGCAGTAATGAGCCAGCCTTCAAAAAGGAAAATGCGTTTAATCAGATTCTCAGAAGCTCCCAGATTCCGAAGCACTTCAATATCTTCGTTTTTTTCCATAATCAGCATCGACAGAGAGCCGATGATATTGAATGTGGCAATCATCAAAATGAAAATCAGAATCAGATAGGTGATCCACTTCTCAATTTTTGTGATTTTGAAAAAATCTTCCTGCTGCTCGTATTTGTTTTGTACTTTGAATTGGCTGCCTAACAAAGCTTCAAACTCTTTTTTCACGCTCTTCAACTTTGCACCGGATGCCAGTTTCAGCTGTAAGTTTGAAACGCTGTTTCCGTCAAATTCGTATAGTTTGCGAGCCAAATCGATGGAGACCAGCACTTTCTGATCGTCGTACTCAGCCTGGTTAACCACAAAAATACCGGCAACCCGGGGCGATTCGCTGTTGAAGCTCAGGTCGGGACGCACAATGTTGATTTTCTCTGTGCGTTTGGGGGCATAGAGTTGCACGGGGGCAGCCAGGTGAGGACTGATGCCCATGTTGATGGCAATGCCGACACCGATAACAGCAAACTCCTGAGTGTCTTCCTGAAGCAGATAAGAACCGTCGTATAGAATGTTTTCGATGCTGGTGATTTGCCTGAAACCTGGTCCGACCCCCATCACCGTAACGGGTGTTTGGCGGCCCTCATGGCTCAAAAGTGCAGTTTCCTCCACCACCTCGGCAAAGTTGACTACTGAGGGGTGACTTTTTATCTGCTCAAACTCAGGGCTGTCAGTCCGGAATGATTTACCCTCCGTCAGCGAGATTTTCAGATCGGGATCAAAGGCAGAAAACATGCCTTGCACCAGCTCTTCAAATCCGTTGAAAACCGAGAGCACGGCAATAAGCGTGGCGGTACCAATCATCACTCCGGCTGCAGATATAGCCGAAATAATGTTGATGGCGTTGTGCGATTTTTTTGAAAAAAGATAGCGTCGCGCCACCCAAAGTGCAAATTTATGGTTGCTGCCCTTTCCGTGCATATTTTAAGTCAGTTATTCTTCCTGTTTGTCTTCATCTTTGATGCCGGAGAGCAGGCGGTCGATATTGTCCAGATAGTCCAGGCTGTCATCGATGTGGAAATTCAGCTCAGGAATGATGCGCAACTGATGACGCACCCGTTTGCCTAACTCAAAGCGGAAGGTTTTGGTTTCTGCTTTTACCTGTTCCAGAACCGGTTCCACTTTATCGGCCGGAAAAATACTCAGCCGGATATGAGCAATGCTTAAATCAGGGCTGATGCTCACACCGGTAACGGTCACCAGGGTACCCGGCATGCGGCGTGCATATTGCAGAAAAATATCGCCCATCTCTTTTTGAAGCAGGCGGGAAATTTTGTGTTGTCTTTTTGTTTCCATAAATGATTTATAGTTAGCAGAATCACTTTTGCCGAAGGCAAAAAGGTGCTCTGTATATATGTTTTAATATGTCGTAAGGCGTGTTGCTGACTGTTACAGCTTCCACTCAAAGCCATCTTTAGTATCTTTAATTTCAAACCCAAGGGCGGTCAGTTCATCCCTGATTTTGTCGGATGTAGCCCAGTCTTTATTTTGCTTGGCCGCCAAACGGATATTGAGTAGCAGGTCAACCGCCTTTTCATAAGCCTCCAGATTAGAACTGCTTTGTTCACCGCTTTGCAGGCCCAGAATTTCTGTCAGATAAAGCTTGAAAACTGATTGAAGTTCCTCCAGGTCAGCAGCTGAGATCTGCTCTTTTCCGTCATGCACCAGATTGACAATGCGCAGTGATTCAAAGAGATGTGAGATAACAATGGGTGTATTCAGGTCGTCATTCATCGCCTCTTCGCAACTTTGGCGCAGCGGTGGAATCTCAAGCGTTGAGGATTTACCCGGTTTCAGCTTAAGCAGCCGGGCATAACCTTCCAGCAGTCGCTCAAGCCCTTTTTCTGATGCTTCAAGCGCTTCGCTGCTGAAATCGAGCGTGCTGCGATAGTGAGCCTGCAGAATAAAGAATCGAATAGTCATCGGACCGAATGCTTTGCTCAGGAGCGGATGAGTTCCTTCGAAAAACTGATCCAGATTGATAAAGTTTCCGAGTGATTTACCCATTTTCTGACCACCGATGGTGATCATGTTGTTGTGCATCCAGTATTTCACGCCGTCAGTACCGAGTCCGGCCTGGTTTTGTGCGATTTCGCACTCGTGGTGCGGAAACATCAGGTCCATGCCACCACCGTGAATGTCGAACTCTTCACCTAAATATTTGGTACCCATGGCCGAGCACTCCAGGTGCCAGCCCGGAAAACCAACGCTCCAGGGAGCTTTCCAGCGCATGATATGTTCGGGTGCAGCCTTTTTCCAGAGGGCAAAGTCGATATTGCGTCGTTTTTCACTCTGGCCGTCCAGTTCACGGGTAGCTTCGAGCATTTCATCAATGTTTCGTCCTGAAAGTTTGCCGTAG
>CAYPPC010000007.1:0-11192 GCA_964412435.1 uncultured Paludibacter sp. | reverse complement strand
GTAGGCATAGCCGGCATCCAGAATTTTTTCGATAAACTCTATTTGTTCCGGAATATGACCTGAAGCCTGCGGCTCAATGCTGGGGCGCAGCACATTGAGAGAATCCATCGCTTTGTGGTAGCTGTTGGTGTAGTGTTGCACCACCTCCATCGGCTCCAGTTGTTCGAGGCGCGCCTTTTTGGCAACTTTATCTTCTCCTTCATCTGCATCACTCTCGAGGTGACCCACATCGGTGATGTTGCGCACATAGCGCACCTGGTAACCGAGATGTTTGAGGTAACGGAAAAGAATGTCAAAAGTGATGGCCGGCCGGGCGTGTCCCAGATGAGGATCACCATAAACGGTCGGACCACAAACATACATGCCCACTCTGGGCGAATGCAGTGGCTTGAAAAGCTCTTTTTTACGACTTAGCGTATTGTAGATTGTCAGTTTATCTTGCATAGAAAAATGATTTGTTCTCCTGTTTCAAATTATCAGACAGCGAATTATCCCGGTTTGTTTTTTACTGAGTAAAATGGTGCCGGGCTATTGTCCGGTGCAATTATCATTCCGATTTCCCGAAGGGGAAGCCGGAAGTGATCGCTTTCAATAAATTATTAAGTTTAGAAGCGTACGATAAGTGCCAGTCCGCGGAACTCTTTCAGCTCCTTTTCGGGCAGAAACACCACATCGCCGCCTGCTAATGAGTTTCTCTCAATCATCTCGTCGATGATGTCGTCCACATCCTTTCTGTCAGAGATTTCAGCCATCTCAATCAACGTAATTTTGCCGTCAGCTTCCACTCTTGCGGGCTGGTAGAAACCTTCCTGCACAAAGAGGGTCTGACCGCGGTTTTGCTCCAGGGCTTTCCAGATCTCTGTGTAATCACTCAGAATTTTTCCACTGCTGATGGCGGCTGTCAGTTCTTTTTTTCTGTTGAGGTTGCGCTCTTGGGTCTGTTTCAGAATAGCGGGCCAAACCTCTTTGATAATCAGGGTGCCGCGAACATCTTTGTTGGCCAGAGTCACCTCTCCAAAGAGGGTGTTGGGCTTGTCGGCTATCTTTTTGTAGGCTCCAAAGGTGCCACTGTCAGCAGCTACATAGATCGGGTGCGGCTCTTCGCCGTGTATTTTGTTAACCGCTTTATCTACCCGGTTGAAAAATTCCAGTTGCAGGTTGGTCAGACGTTCAGCATTGGCGGCCTCCGCTCTTGAAGCAGCCTGCAGGTCTTTGTTCTCCATCGGGAATTCCTCAGAAATTTCCAATTCTACATTGTCAGACGATGCTTTGAGCATTCGTGCTTTATCTTTTGAGAGTATCAGCAGATAGTATCGGGTGTCGACATTGAGTGCTCTGAAGAGTGATCGTGTTGCAAAAGTGTCATCAATCACAATCCGGTCATTCAGCTCAATGGGTAATCTGATATATTCAGCGTGGTTGTCATCCACAAAAAGAACCAGTCCTTCGAGGTTGTGAGAAATATCAATATCATCAATCAGTTTGTCAATTTTGTCACCAAGGCGCTTGGCTGTAGATTCATCATACTCATTTGTCAATCTCTGACGCGCTTCAGAGGCCATGTTTTTCAGCTTGATTCCATCTTTCAGATTATCGGGATGAGTGCGATAAGTGCGTAAAATAATTGTTACTGCGCAATCGGATACTACATTCTTTAGTCTGTTAAGAGTTTCTTTCATTTTTACTTTTAAGATTTTTATAATTGTTGTAAGTTAATAGGTTTCCTCTGTTTTGGTCCGGTTAGTTAATACCCCGCTGTTTTTTCAGTTCTTCGTAAGCTTCGTTTACACTACGAAATTTCTCCGTGGCTTTTCGTTTTACATCTTCTCCCAGGTTGGCCACTTTGTCGGGATGGTACTTCATGGCCATGCGGCGGTATGCCTTCTTAATCTCATCATTGCTTGCAGAGGATTCAATTTCCAGTGTTTTATAGGCCCAGTTGGCATCTTTCGATTTAAAATAGGGTGCTTTGAGAGACTCAAAATCGGCCGGACTCACACCCATATTGAGAGCTATGCGCTGCAAAACAACAAGCTCCTGCGGCGCTACTACCTGGTCAGCAAAAGCGATATCGAAGAGGAGGTGCATCAGCTCCAGGCGAGAGGAGTAGTTCATAAACTGTCTGATCTGGCGGGCCACCTCCACATCATTGATGTTTTGTTTGAGCAGCTCTTTGAGAATCTGGAGGGCATCCAGTGCTCCCGCTTCGCCAAAATTAGCCAACAGAAAGCGTTTCACTACGTCTAGTTCTCTTTTTTGAGCTTTTCCGTCTGCATTCATCACAACGGCTACCAACACCAGCAGCGACATTTTGAAGTCACCTTCGGCAGTGTTGTGACGTCCGGAAGGTTGAAAACCACCGCCCGTACTCTGTTGCCAGCTGGCGTTATCTTCGATTGACCGGGAGGCGCTATCGATGATAGAGCCAACAATAAACCCGATGATTCCGCCAATTGGTCCGCCCAGCACAAAGCCAAGACTTCCTGTAATCCATTTTGTATTCTTTGCCATGGCAATATAAAATAGTGGAAACTACAAAGATACTAATTTTCTTTTTTCTTTTCGGACTAAACAGGCAGAACTTAGGCGGGATATTAACAAAAACAGGAAATGAATTCACATTTCCTGTTTCGTTGATTTAGTTGGGAGCACTCTGTTTTTTGCCAAACTCCCTGTCTATTTTCATAAATGGGATAAGCGCCAGGGTGGGTATGGTGCAAATCATTACAAAAATAAAGAAGTGACTATAGCCAATAAGCTCCTGTATCCAGCCGGCCATCATACCCGGTATCATCATACCCAGGGCCATAAACCCGGTAGAGATGGCGTAATGTGCTGTTTTATGCTCTCCGTCGGAGAAATAGATAAGATAGAGCATGTAGGCTGTAAAACCAAAACCGTAACCAAACTGCTCAATGGCTACTGCCAGATTGATCAGTACCAGGCTTTCGGGCATGAAATAGGAGAGGTAGAGATAGGCTGCATTGGGCAGTGTGATACTGAGTGCCATAGGCCAGATCCAGTAACGCAAACCTTTTCGCGAAGCGGCAATTCCTCCCAAAATTCCTCCCAGGGTGAGTGCGATAATTCCCACTGTACCATAAACTAACCCTACCTGTCCGGTGGTGAGGCCAAGGCCGCCCACCTCGCGGGTATCCAGCAGGAAAGGCGATGCAAGTTTCACCAGCATCGCTTCGGCCAGGCGGTAAAGAAGCATAAAGGCGAGTGCCAGACCGATGCCGTTTTTGGAGAAGTAGGTTTTGAAAGTGAGTCCGAACTGACGCAAAATCTCCTTCGGTTTATGCTGCTGCGGTGCGTCAGAGTCGGGGTAAGGCAAAACGAACCGGTGATATACAAAGACCAGCACGAAAAATCCGGCAAGGATGTAAAAGGTAATGCTCCATGCGAGCGGCAGATTTCCGGAGGTGGCTTTGAACTGGCTACTTACTTCGTCGCTCAGTTTTTTATCAAGCTGCACTACCAGATAGGCTGGTTTGTCCCAGTTCTGTTCGTTGAAAACAAGGCGTTCACCGCTCAGAAGCGAGATGCTTTTATCGCCGCCGGAGAGGCGTGTGTTGAGCACCATCTCTTTGCCCGGCTCGGGCTTTTTATTCAGTTTCACGGCAATCACACCCGCATTACCTACAAGTTCGCCAGTTGCGCCACTGCCCGGTCTTTCCCTTTTTTCGCCAAACTTATTACTAATAAAAGTGCCGAGTGGCTCAGATACCTGTGTACTCCACCATGACTTTTTCTCTGTTCCCGCAGTCTGTACAGCTGATTTCTCAGCCCGGATAAATCCATTTTGCTCGTTTTCTGCCTGAACAAACTCCCACAATTCCGAGAGTTGTCCGGGGTGAATGTTTTCGGTACTCAGCACCAGATTGTCAGGGTAAACCGAAAAGCCGTCAGTTGCGACATTCTCTTTCACTTCGGGAATATAAAACTCGGTGAAAGCCTCCTGTGTTGTGGAGACCTGAATTTGAATAGGCTCTGTTCCGGTGGCTGTTTCGAGTGCACCGGCCAGGATAATGAGGATCCCTTGCCCGGTAATCATAGCCAGGCGGTAGAAGGTGCTTCGGATACCTACGAAAAAAGATTGCTCACCGCTATCGAGTGCCAGCATGTAGAATCCGTCAGCCGCAATGTCGTGTGTGGCGGAGCTGAAAGCCATCAGCCAGAGAACAGCCAGCGTAGCCTTAAAAAAGAAGGGCACCGGAATCAAAAAAGCAACACCTGCCAGTCCGGCACCAATCAATAGCTGCATGGTGACTATCCACCACCGTTTGGTTTTTATCAGATCAACAAAGGGGCTCCAGAAGGGTTTTATCACCCAGGGAAGATAGAGCCAACTGGTATAAAGCGCAATATCGGTATTGGATATTCCCTGCCTTTTATACATGATAACCGCAACGGTCATGGCTACTACATAGGGAATTCCCTGTGCGAAATAGAGTGAAGGAATCCAGGTCCAGGGAGAGCGTTTTTTCAAAGTTTTATTGCTTGTTTTCATGGTGGTATTGCTTTTGTCCTAATTTAAGTCACTACAAATGTAAGGAAACAAAATGTTATTTCAGAGGAACTTCAAATCTTTTAAATGAAAAAAGCTCCGCTGCATGGCAACGGAGCTTTTTGCTACTATTTTGAGCTTTAGAGTGTCACTCTGAATTCAATACGGCGGTTTTTGGCTCTTCCCTCTGCCGTTGAGTTGTCGGCAACAGGCTTTTTGGATCCAAAGCCGCTTGCTTTAACCCGGCTGGATTCAATTCCTTTGAGGGTTAGATACATAAATACTGCATTGGCACGTCTTTCGGAGAGATCCTGGTTGTATTCGTCAGTACCGATATTGTCGGTGTGTCCTTCTACGATCAGCACATATTCCGGATTAGCTTTCAATACGTCATAAGCATTGTCGAGCATTGGGAATGACTCTACTTTAATCACCTGGCTGTCAAACTCAAACTGAATTTTGCCAAGCAGGTCAATCATCTCAGTAACCTCTTCAGGACAGCCGTCATTCCATGCGGGACCCGGAATGTCAGGACATTTGTCGAGGTAGTCAGGCACTCCGTCTCCATCACTGTCGATCGGACAACCATCTTTGTCAACTGCAACACCTTTGGGCGTGTCGGGACACTTGTCGAGATAATCGGGTACACCATCACCATCGCTATCGATTGGACATCCGTGTTTATCAACCGCAACTCCCCGAGGTGTATTGGGACATCTGTCGAGATGGTCTGGCACGCCGTCACCGTCACTGTCGATAAACTGCTCCTCTTCCACCGGAGCCACTTTCTTTTTGCCACCAAATGAGAGGGTTAAACCAATCATATGCTGTCCGTACATATCGTTGTTTCTGTTGGCACGCACATAGTCGTGATGGTCGTGGTTAGTGAGATTAAGCTGATATTTATATTGCAGCGAAAAGGCGTCGGTGAAATGATATTTCAGGCCGGCACCCAGCGGTACAATAAAATCCAGCGGGAAAACCTCAATCTGCTCCATTCGGTTTCCATAGGCAGCAAAACCCATACCTGCGCTCAGGAAGGGGGAGAGTTTTGCCTCTCTGCTAAGAATGTAGCCGTTGTTCAGTTTATATTCAATGAACATGGAGCCATCCATTTTTCTGCTAAAAAAGCTTAAGCCGTCAAAGTCGCCTTTATCAGCTTTGTAACCGTAATCACCAAAACCGGCCATGAGGCCAAAGTTGATGGAGGGGCTCAGGTAGAGACCCAGAGAAAAAGCTCCCATCGGGTTGGATTGTTTGAAGTCAAAGAATCCATTTCCCAGATCACCAATGTACTCATTTAGACCACCATAAAGCGTAAGGCTTACCGGTTTGCGCTCGGTCTGCGCCGTGATTGTCAAAGAGAAAATGCTGAGAATAATCAGCGTTAAGAAAAGATGTTTTCTACTCTTCATAATTTGTTGTCTGATTGAAAGGTTATGCAATAAATTATCTATCTTTGTTGCCCGGTTCAACATTTTTGCTGAACCGAAAATTTGTCTTTATTGGCAAAGATAGTGAAAAATGATTTATAAATACCAAAGTGTCTGATTTATTCTTGGTTCATCAAAGGAATTTGAAATGAATTACTTAGAACTATTTGCAGTTATTTTTGGAATTCTAAGCGTTTGGTACGCATGGAAAGAGAATATTCTGGTTTTCCCTTTCGGAATAATCAATGTGCTGATTTTTGTGTACATCTTTTTTGTAACAAAATTTTATGCCAATGCAGCTATTAACATCGTCTATTTTCTCACCAATGTCTTTGGCTGGTACAACTGGTCGCGGTCTCAGGATGGCGAAGAAAAATTGAAGATTTCACGCACCACCGGAAAGCAAAACCTGGTTATACTGGCGGTTACAGCCGTGCTTTACGTGATAATATTGTATGTTTTACGCCAAAGTAAAGCCGCTGACAGCGAGTACCTCAACTCGTTTATGCCCTGGATTGATGCCTCCAACACCGCTCTCTTTCTGATGGCAACGGTGCTGATGACGGTGAAAAAGCTGGAGAACTGGATTTTCTGGTTAGCGGGGAATCTGATTTCCATTCCGATATTTCTTTCGCAGGGGCTCTATTTTACGTCGATTCAGTACGCCGTTTTTTTAGTACTGGCTACGATGGGCTTTATTGACTGGCGTAAAAAGTATGTGCAACTGCAGGAAGATAAAAAGTAGAGTAAGATGCCGAATCTGAATAAGTCAGAAATAAAGAAGCTGCTTGATAAAGCGGTTGAGGAGTACAACCGCCTGGAATTTATCGAGAACGATCCGATACAGATTCCGCATCGCTTTTCGCGTAAAGAGGATATTGAGATAGCCGGTTTTCTGGCTTCTACCATTGCCTGGGGACAGCGCAAAACCATTATTCGAAATGGTAATCGCCTGATGGAGCTAATGGAAAATGCACCTTACGATTTTTTAATGGATCAGCAGGCTTTACAGCAAAATGAAGCGATTTTCCGTAGCTTTGTGCACCGCACATTTAATGGTGAAGATTGCTTTAGTTTTATGCTTTCGCTTCAAAATATCTATCGTAATCATGGTGGCTTGGAAGCAGTTTTTACTGCAGGTTACTTGAAGGAGATGAGTGCCTTTTCGGCCTTGCGCCATTTCAGAGAGGTGTTTTTTGAAATCCCGCCTGCTGACCGTACCGGTCGGCATCTCTCAAACGTAACGAAAAACTCAGCAGCCAAACGACTCAATATGTACTTGCGATGGATGGTGCGCCACGATGATAAACATGTTGATTTTGGCTTGTGGCGCGACATCCCGATGTCAGCCTTGATGCTGCCTTTGGATGTGCACACCGGTAATGTGAGCCGTGCACTTGGGTTGCTTAATCGCAAACAAAATGATTGGAAAACAGTGGAAGAGATTACCGCTGTGCTACGTGAATTTGATCCGGAAGATCCGATAAAATATGATTATGCCTTGTTTGGATTGGGAGTGAGTGGGGTGATTTAGGGGGATGTTTTCACCAATCCTCATATTCTCTTTTATCCATTGGGGTTTTTCTTATTTCATTAATATTTGAGAGTAATTTGTTTAACACGGCTCTAAACTCATCCAAATCTATGGTTTCACCAAAAAAACATCGTCGGCGATTATATCAAAATCTTTACTGGTGAGCCAATCCGTTATCATCTCTTCGGCTTGATTGAGATAGTCATTATCATCTTTACAGGAAGATGCCAATACGCCAAATTGGAGCGTCAAATCGTGATTAAATCGCTCTGCTTCTGCAAGTATACCATCGTAGGTTGGTATCGATAAATCGTCTGTATCCATTTTCTAAAAGTTGTTTTTGTGTTATGTTTTATTCTAATCTTGCTTTTTTAATAGCTTGTTCAAGGAAATCAAGGCGAAGTTCTTTTTCAAACTAGTTCCTTTTTTCTGTTCCTTTCTTTCCGATGTGTTTGTCGGTCAAATCTTCTAAACAATATGTTTTCATATTGTTTCCTTTTTATCGTTAAAGTGTTCTTCTCTTAATTTTTCAGTCAGGATAACATCATTGGCGTTTTATCCGTTTTTATTCTTTTTACTCGCTTACCTCATCGAACTCATCCCAGTAAAATCTGGCACCTGCTGCATCAATCGTTTTGTAGTACTCCAACAGTTGAATAAACAGATCGTTCCCAATTCCGTGTGTTGAAAGGGATAAAAGCGTGCCTAAATAATATTCTATCAACTTAGAGTCTGTCGATTTGCTTTCAATTAAACTGTTTACCTCACTTTTCATTGCTGGTAAGTATTTCGAAAGCGATTGTTGAAAACTCTCGATGATTTGTTTTATATCACTAAAGAAGTCATTTTCAGTCTCTTTTTGTTCGGGTTTCAACTCTTTATCTCCACTATCCTGCTGAGTGTTTTTTGAAGTTTGCCATTTTGGTAATTGACCGGTGTATTCGATGTGATTATTAAGCATTTGAAGCTGCACAGTTTGGGGATCATCTTTACCGGTTGTTACAAACCAATAAATATCCAGTGCGTCTGTATTATCGGCTTGCATTTGCCTGGGCCAGGCTATCTGACGTGGCTTGTTGTTGATGTGTAAATCATTTACAATAGCATGATATAAGCCTCCCGAAGTTGCATATCCAATGTAAATAAGGGTGATTCTACCTTCACGTAATTCAATAACTGTATATACACCATTTTTGTTTTTTGGTGCGTTGCATACTTCTTCCAGATTGCTTTCTGCATTGAAAAAGAAGTGGTCGTTCTCTTTGTAATTATTTGGTTCTTGAAACATGGTGGAATTGTTAGTTTGTTTAATGATGATTTGGTGTTAAACGGCTTAACAACTTGATGGATTTTGAAAAGCTTAAGGTGAAATATTATCTATTATTCAGCAAAGTTAAAAATAGCTTGAGAATGTGCAAAATGAAACTCCTACAATTAATTAAATTGACCTTATTCTTAACTTTAAAAACAAAACAGCTTAGCATGAAATAATCAAGCTAAGCTGTGTAAATATGTGTTACGTTTTATTATGCCGCATGCTTTAAGTCAGCTGAATCTTCAGCTCTGTTTCTAAAGTTCCGCAGACTAATATGCTTTCTCAAACGCTGGATACGGCTATCAGGGCTGTAGCGTACTAAACGAATTGCATTCAAAATAACTACCAGAACGCTCAACTCATGCAGCAACATTCCGGAAGCGAGGTTGACGTTTTTAGTTAGTACGCCGGCCAGTAATATAGCTACTGTACCAACGGCGATAAACATGTTTTGCTTCATATTGCGAGTGGTTACTTTGGCCAGTTTAAGTGCGTGTGTCAATTTGTTCAGGTCATCAGCCATTAAAATTACATCGGCTGTCTCCATGGCAACGTCGGTACCAGCAACTCCCATGGCTACTCCCACTTGTGCAGTAGCAAGTGCGGGTGCGTCATTCACGCCATCGCCCAACATGGCGATATTCACCCCTTTATCCATACAGCTTTTCACTTTCTTAGCTTTATCTTCCGGTAGCAGTTCCGCGTAAGCTTTATCCATATTCAGCTCTTGCGCAACGATATCGGCGGTATGCTTGTTGTCACCGGTGAGCATCACTAAGTGCTCAACTCCATCACTTTTAAGCTGACGGATAGTATCGGCAGCCTGCTTTCTTACGCGGTCAGCTATGGAAATAACTCCTGCGATTTCCCCGTTACGGGCAACAAATACAGCGGTATTTCCCCGGCTTTCCTGTTTTGTCGCATACTTCTCAATACGCTCAGATAAAGAAATATCATTCTGCTTCAAACCTTTTCTGTTTCCTAAATAGAGAGCGTTATCATTTAGGTTCACCTGAATTCCACGCCCTTTCAGTACCTCAATGTCGGTAGGCTGGTTGGTCAGTTTCAAACCTTTCTCTTTGGCCGCTTCAACAATAGCCCGACCCAGGTGATGCTCTGAAATAAGCTCCGCTTCGGCTGCCATTTGTAAGAGTTTCTCTTCACTCATTCCAAAACTTTTGATAGCTGTAACAGCCGGTTTTCCTTTGGTAAGTGTTCCGGTTTTATCAAAAACAACGGCATTAATTTTAGCCAGATTCTCCATTACCTCACCGCCTTTAATCAGAATTCCGTTGCGGGCAGCATTTCCAATTCCGGCTACGATGGAGACAGGAGCTGAAATAACTAATGCTCCCGGACAGGCAATCACTAAGAATGTCAGTGCCAGATGCACGTCGCGCATAATCAACCAAACCAGTGCAGAAAGAATGATCACGCCGGGTGTGTAATATTTCGCAAACTTCTCAAGGAAACGCTGTGTTTTTGCTTTTCCTTCCTGGGCTTCTTCCACCAGCTCAATAATTTTAGAAAAAGTGGTGTCCTCACCTACCTGCTCCGCAATAACTTCAATATAACCGCTATCTAATATGCTACCGCTAAAAACCCGGTCATCGATGCTTTTGCTTTTAGGAACAGATTCGCCGGTAATAGCCGCTTCATTTACCGAAGCAGTTCCGGAAAGAATGCGTCCGTCCACAGCAATTTTCTCACCGGTCTGAATTGTTACAATATCACCCTCCTGCACATCTTCAGCATGGATAACAGAACGAACACCCTCACGGATAACGGTGGCTTCCAGTGGCGCCATGTCCATTAAAGATCTGAGTGATGCACGTGCCTTTTCTAAAGAGCGACCCTCTAAAAAAGCACCGAAAAGGAACAAGAAAGTAACCGCAGCCGACTCAACATATTCACCAATAATAAGCGCACCAATTACTGCAATGGTCACCAAAAGCTCAATACTGAACATTTTTTGGCGGGACGCCTGCCAGGCTTTCAGAAAAGTGGGTACTCCCGCCACCAGCGAGGCGGTAATTAATAGTGAGTTGAGTAGCAGGCTTCCCCAGTTGAAGAGGTAGCTTGCGGCGGCAGCCAGTAGAAGTACTCCTGCCGTGTACATTATTCGGTTGACTTGTTTCGATTTCATTGTGCTATACGTTTTAAGTGGTTTGAATGTGGTGTGTGAGGTTTAACCCGGATTGTTTACGGGATTTTGTAATTCGTTTGTAACAATCTCTTTAGTATTTCGTTTGCACGAGATTGTAAATGCTTTTTCTAATATCGTACTTACAAAATAAATTTTTACTTTTTGTCCTCTAGCCGGACGGGCTTTTACTTTTTCCTACAGCTGAAAAAGTAAACAAAAAAGCCGCGCTGTCGATAAAAAGCTAAAAATGCACT
>CAYPPC010000006.1:21041-26612 GCA_964412435.1 uncultured Paludibacter sp. | reverse complement strand
TTATGGCAGCACCAAAAACGGACTTATTTTCGCTTTGGATGCCTTCACAGGCAGGGTGCTTTGGAAACATAAAGTGGGTAATTCCTTAGTGAATACCGTAACACCACTCGATAAGAAACAACTCCTTTTTACCACCGTTGGTGGTGATATGGGGCTACTCCATTATAAGAAACAAGAAAAACAGTAAATAATTATAGATATGAAAAAAATTGATTGTTTTCTACCTTTTTTCAGTGTAGAACAAGCTGATAAAACAATTCAAGGTTTGAAAAACAGCCCGCTAGTAAATAAAATTTATCTGCTTTGTGGCGAAGATGTTAGTGAAACTGTACCGGGTTGCGAAGTGATTAAAATAAAATCGCTCAACAACAGCGAAACGATGAAAAGCATTGCAGCACATGCAGATGCTGAGTTTACACTGCTTTACACCAAAGAGACCACGCTCGAAACCGGCTATTTTGCACTGGAAAGAATGAGTGCAATTGCTAACGACAGCGGTGCAGGCATGGTTTACGCCGACCACTACAAAATTGTGGGTGGCAAGAAAACCATTGCTCCGGTAATCGACTATCAGTTTGGCAGTTTGCGCGATGATTTTGATTTTGGATCCGTGCTCCTTTATAACACTGCTGCTTTCAAAGATGCTGTTTCACGAATGAAAACTGGATATGAGTTTGCCGGACTCTACGACTTACGCCTAAAACTTTCACAAAAGTGGGATTTGGTGCATATTAATGAATACCTCTACTCTGAAGTGGAGCAAGACACCCGAAAAAGTGGTGAAAAGATATTTGATTATGTGGATCCGAAAAATCGCGGGGTTCAAATTGAGATGGAGCAGGCTTGCACCGAACATTTGAAGGAAATTGGCGGCTACTTAGAACCGGAATTCAAAACAATTGCTTTTGATGAGAATGATTTTGAGTTTGAAGCTTCGGTGATTATTCCGGTGCGCGACCGCATAAAAACTGTAAAAGATGCGATTGATTCGGTGCTAATGCAGAAAACCAACTTCAAATTCAACCTCATTATTGTGGACAACCACTCAACCGACGGCACCACCGAGGCAATTCAAACCTACGATGATGAGCGTGTTGTACATATCATACCCGATCGTCATGACTTAGGCATTGGCGGCTGCTGGAATATGGGAGTGCACAGCGAAAAGTGCGGTAAATTTGCCGTGCAGCTCGACAGCGATGATGTTTATAGTGATGAAAACACGTTGCAAACTATGGTGGATGCTTTTTATGAGCAAAACTGCGCCATGGTTGTGGGTACTTATATGATGACCAATTTTGATATGGAGATGATTGCGCCGGGAATTATCGACCACAAAGAGTGGACGCCCGACAACGGCCGAAATAATGCACTACGTATCAACGGATTAGGAGCACCACGTGCATTTTACACACCCATTTTACGGGAGATTAACGTGCCTAACACCAGTTACGGTGAAGACTATGCATTAGGACTGCGTTTCTCGCGTGAATATCAAATTGGACGGGTATATAATGTAGTTTATCACTGCCGCCGCTGGGAAGACAACTCCGACGCAGCATTGGATATTGTAAAAATGAATGGACACAACACCTACAAAGACCGGATTAGAACCTGGGAATTGCAGGCGAGAATCAAGAGATAAAAAGCCCTATCAATGTACAATAACTTACTCACATCACAATTAGATGTTTGGGAGATGGCGCGCAACAATTTCGATGCGCTGAAAGAGGTAAAAACCAAGACTCTGCAAGTGGACAACTGCACTTTTCTGGTGCAGTTCAACCCCGCACGTATTGTCTCATCCGGTGCTAAGGTGGATGCCAAAAGCATCCGGGAACGCAAATGCTTCCTCTGTGCTGAAAACCGCCCTGAAGTTCAAAAAGGAGTTCATTTTGAACCTAAAAACAACGCCAATTCAAGTTTGCAGAATGTGGATGATAGCACCTCCAATTCCCCCACTCGCACTGAGCAAAGCCGAAGTGTTGGGGGGACCGGGGGGGCCTACACCATCCTCATCAACCCCTTCCCCATATTTCCGCGGCACTTCACCATTCCGGATAACGAGCATCGGCTACAATTAATTGCCGGACGCTTTGGAGATATGCTGGAACTGGCTGAAACGATGAGCGATTCAGTTATTTTCTACAACGGCCCCAAATGTGGAGCATCCGCACCGGATCATATCCATTTCCAGGCGGGGAATAAGGGATTTTTACCGGTAGAGATGGAGTTGAAAAAGCACAAAGGCAAAGTTATTTGTGAAAATAGCGGAGTAAAAATTAGCGCATTTCACTATATTTATCCTGCATTTTTGATAGAAGCAGAAACTATCGCAGACGGAGTTGAAGCGTTTGAGCAAATTTACAATGTACTCGAAATAAAACCGGGCGAAGATGAGCCGATGCTCAATATTTTATGTTGGTATGAAGATAAAAGATGGATTTCGTTAATTATTCCACGTACGCAGCACCGTCCGGCACGCTATTTTGCCGAAGGCGAAGAGAATATGCTGATTAGTCCCGCTTCGGTAGATTTGGGCGGTGTTTTTATCACACCCGTAGAGAAAGATTTTGAAGAAATCAGCGCAAAAGATATCAAAGAGATAATAAAAGAGATATGTCTACCGGAAAATGAATTTGAAAAACTAATTAGTGAGTTAACATAAAAATAAACGCACGATGCTCTCTTAAAGTCTTTCTCGCCTTTGTTGGCGAGAGAAAGTTTGGATGGGCTTCTTAATAACAACCATGAAAGAACCAAAACTAAAAGTAGGTATTTTGTTTGAACCGGAAATTGAATTTTCTCTTTCGGGAAACTTCAATGTGGAGGGCAGAAGTGTTTCCGGTTATCATTCAGTTCGATTTTCTGATGGAAAAGTGGAATGGAATGGAACGCTTTACGATGAACTGATTTTTACCCCGGAAAACGAAGCTACCCAAAGTTTTGAACTAAAGGATGTTACCATCGGCATCAACTTTCACTGGGAACGAAAAGAGAATCAACGCTTTACCGGTGCATTGAAAATAATCGTTGAAGAAGAAAAGCTTACCGCAATCAATATTATCTCAGTTGAAGATTACCTTTTAAGCGTAATTTCATCCGAAATGAGTGCCACCGCTTCACTCGAACTGCTCAAAGCGCATGCGGTAATTTCGAGGAGTTGGGTATTGGCTAATCAGCCCCCCTTATCCCCCGAAGAGGGGAATAAGAGCGCCAATTCGAGTTCATCTGAACCCGAAATATCGCACTCAAAAAGTCCCCCTGTGGGGGATTTAGGGGACTGGGGCCTAGTGTGGTACGAACGCGACGCACACACCAATTTCGACATTTGTGCCGATGATCATTGTCAACGTTATCAGGGAATTACACGTGCGAGCACTGAAAAAGTACGACAAGCAATTGAGGAGACACGCGGCGAAGTACTGACTTATGAGGATGAGATTTGCGACACACGCTACTCTAAATGTTGCGGAGGTGTGTTTGAAGAGTTTCAGTTTTGCTGGGAGGATACGCCCTACCCTTATTTGAAAAAACAGCGGGACAGCAAAACAGCGATTGATTTTCCGGATTTACAACTGGAAAATAATGCAAAAAATTGGATACGAACGTCACCGGAAGCATTTTGCAACACGCAGGATAAAGAAATTCTGTCGCAGGTGTTGAATAATTACGATCAGGAGACAACAGACTTTTACCGCTGGAAGGTGGAGTATTCACAAAAAGAGCTTTCTGAGCTGATTTTGAAACGCTCCGGAGTGGATTACGGAGAAATAATCGATCTTGTTCCTGTTCAACGAGGCACTTCCGGACGATTGGTTCAGCTAAAAATCGTTGGTTCAAAGGCAAGTCGCATTATCGGCAAAGAGCTTGAAATCAGACGCACGCTCTCTGAATCGCATCTTTACAGCTCAGCTTTTGTAATTGACAAGGTATTTGGAGAGGCTCATGAAATCCCTGAAAAGTTTACCCTAACCGGTGCCGGATGGGGCCACGGCGTGGGACTTTGTCAGATTGGTGCGGCGGTAATGGGCAGCGAAGGTTATCGCTACGATGAAATTTTATTGCACTACTATATTGATGCAAAATTGGAAAAACTATACGAGTAAAATTGAAAACATGAAAAAATTTTATCTTATATGCACCCTACTCTTTGCAAGCTCACTACTTTTTGTCGTTGAGGCACAAAAACCTGCTGTAAAAACAGGCATTGAAGTACTGAAAGAGAGTAAATTCAAAATTTTAGAGGGCAAACGGGTGGGATTAATCACCAATCCTACCGGGGTGGATAATGAGCTAAAATCAACAATTGATGTTTTGCATGAGGCTCCGAATGTAAATTTAGTGGCACTTTTTGGTCCGGAGCACGGTGTGCGCGGCGATGCCCATGCCGGCGACAAAGTGGCTGACCTGACCGACTCAAAAACCGGCTTGAAAGTTCATTCTCTTTATGGCAAAACACGCAAAGCCACACCACAAATGCTGAAAGGAATCGACGTATTGGTCTATGATATTCAGGACATTGGCTGCCGCTCATTCACCTACATCAGCACCATGGGGCTGGCGATGCAGGCTGCCGCCGAAATGGGCATTGAGTTTGTCGTGCTCGACCGACCCAATCCGCTCGGAGGCTTAAAAGTGGAGGGCAATTACGCCGAAAAAGGGTATATCTCCTTCGTAAGTCAATTTAAAATACCTTATGTTTACGGACTAACTGCCGGTGAGCTGGCACAAATGCTCAACAACGAATCCTCGCTCGGAAACAAAAGTTGTAAACTGCACGTGGTAGAGATGAAAGGATGGCGGCGAAAAATGACTTATGACGACACCGGACTACACTGGGTGCTCTCATCGCCGCATATTCCGGTCGCTTCCACTTCACTTTTTTATCCCGTTTCGGGAATTTTGGGTGAACTTTATTATATGTCTATCGGCGTGGGCTACACATTGCCATTCCGTATTTTTGCGGCTGAGTGGATCAAAGCCGATGAGCTGTCAGCCGCACTCAACGATTTGCAGCTGCCCGGCGTTCATTTTCGTCCGCTCTACGCCAAACCTTACTATTCGGTGAGCTCCGGTAAGCATATACAGGGAGTAGAAGTACACTTTACCGACTACGAAAAGGCTCATTTGAGCGAAATTCAGTTTTATGTGATGCAGGAAATCGCACGACTTTACCCCAAACACGATGTATTAAAAAATGCGGACAAAAAACGTTTCGATATGTTTGATAAAGTGTGCGGCAGCAATCAGATTCGTATTCTTTTCAGCAAAAACATGCGCTGGGAAGATGCCAAACCCTATTGGGATAAAGATGTGGAGGCATTTAAAAAACTTTCGAAAAAATATTATCTGTACAAATAATCCGGTAATTTATGAGAAACCCGCAAACATACCAAGCATTTTTGGAAGAGATCGCCGATTTCATCCCGGAGAAACGCATCTATACCGATGAAATGCGACGTCTCGCCTGGGGAACCGACGCAGGTTTCTACCGACTGATTCCGCAAATTGTAATTCGCTCGATGAACGAGGAGGATGTTCCAGGTGCTGCGGTAGTCAGAGCGTCCG
>CAYPPC010000006.1:2358-21031 GCA_964412435.1 uncultured Paludibacter sp. | reverse complement strand
GCCCGGATTCTCAAAATAACCCACCGTCTGCAATTGCCGGTTACTTTCCGCGCAGCGGGAACGAGCTTGTCGGGACAAACCATTACCGACTCCATTATGATTGTGGCCGGAAAAAATTGGGAAAAGTACTCACTCTCAGAGGATAAAAAGCAGATAACACTTCAACCCGGCATTATCGGTGACCGGGTAAATCGAATCCTGAAGCCGCACGGTCTGAAATTCTCACCCGATCCGGCATCTTTGAAATATGCCATGGTCGGTGGAATTGTGATGAACAACGCATCGGGGATGAACTGTGGAACGCACGCCAACAGTTACCGAATCATGGTTTCTGCTCGGATGATTTTCCCGGACGGAACCATTCTCGACACAGGTGATGAAAAAAGTAAAGCGGAGTTTCTACAAAAAAAACCGGAGTTTATTGAAGCCATTTTGAATATCCGGAATCGAATAATAGCCAACAAAAAGCTACATGACCGAATCTTATACAAATACTCCATTAAAAATGTCACGGGATTAAACTTGCTGCCTTTTGTAGAATTTGAAGATCCTTTTGATATTATAGCGCACTCTTTAGTTGGTTCAGAAGGCACGCTTGCATTTATGTCGGAAGTTACGGTGCTTACAGCCAAAGAATATCCGATAAAAGCGAGCGGAATGATCTATTTTAAGGACATACGGGAAGCTTGCAGGGCGGTGGTTGATTTCAAGAAACTAACAGATAGTCAAGGTGAGCGTATTGTGAAAAGTGCCGAAATGCTGGATAAAAAATCACTCTCTTCGGTCAATGACACCACCGGAGTAGGCCTGACTGCCATTCTCACTGAAGTGATGGGCGATAGCCGCGAAGAGATTATGGAGCATATCAACATGATTCTGGATGTGCTCAAAAACTATGAGTTAGCAGCACCTGTACATTTTACCGATAAGGTGGAAGAGTACTCAAAATACTGGGAAATACGCTCCGGAATTTTCCCATCCGTTGGTGGTACCCGAAAATTAGGCACTACCTGTTTGATTGAAGATGTAGCCTTTCATATCGAAGATTTACCTAATGCGGTGTTCGATTTGCAATACCTGATTGAAAAGCACGGATACCACGATGGCTGCATTTACGGACATGCACTGGAGGGTAATTTTCACTTTATCTTAAATCAGAATTTTGATGAACAAGCTGAAATTGACCGCTACGAGGCCTTGATGAACGATGTGGTGAAGTTAGTTGTGGAAAAATACGACGGCTCACTCAAAGCAGAACACGGCACCGGCCGAAATATGGCTCCTTTTGTGGAATACGAATGGGGCAGCGAGGCTTTCTCCATTATGAAAGAGATTAAGCAACTTTTCGATCCGAATAATCTTCTGAATCCGGGCGTAATTTTTAACGACGACCCGCGCTGTCACCTGAAAAACATCAAACCGATGCCGCTGATTGTACTTAAAAACGGTCATGCCGGGCACACAGCCGACAAATGTATCGAATGCGGTTTTTGCGAAATAAATTGTCTTACTTCAGGTTTTACACTCTCGGCACGGCAGCGCATTGTGGTGCAGCGCGAAATTTCCCGCTTGCGCCAAACCGGTGAAGATCCGGAAAGATTAAAAGAATTAGAAAAAGATTATGTCTATGCCGGCGAGCAAACTTGCGCTGTTGACGGACTCTGTGCCACTTCTTGCCCCATGGGCATCGATACCGGTGATTTAACCCGCGCGATTCGGGCTGCGAACAATCCAGCAGGCAGTATCGGATACAAAACCGGTGATTTTGCTGCAAAAAACTTCAGTGCCATAAAAAGTGCCATGCGCCCCATGTTGGGCGTAGCCGGCTTCGCACATAGCATATTAGGTGATAAAGCAGTTAACTCAATTGGCAAAGGGATGCACAAAGTCGGGTTGCCACTCTGGTCGTCCGCCATGCCAAAATTCTACAAGCTGAAAAAGAAAAACCTGCGCTACGGTCATTCAGCATTGAAAGTGGTCTATTTCCCGAGCTGCATTAACCAAACCATGGGAGTCAGCAAAAATGCACCGGACCAAACACCATTAGTGGATAAAATGCTCTCTTTGCTCTACAAAGCGGGTTACGAAGTGATTTTCCCGAAGGGAATGGAAAAAATGTGCTGCGGCACCATTTGGGAAAGCAAAGGGATGTTTGATATTGCTGATCGGAAAACGCAGGAGTTGGACGACGCACTTTGGGAAGCGAGTGAACAAGGAAAATATCCGATAATCAACGATCAAAGTCCTTGTCTGAAGCGTATGCGCGATAAAATTGGTCGCATGGAAATGTACGAACCAGTAGAGTTTATCCATAAATTTTTGCTTGATAAGCTGGAGTTTACGCCAACCAATGAGCCGGTTGCCGTACACATCACCTGCTCCATGCAATTGATGAAAAAGGGCGATTTGTTGATTGATTTGGCTAAGCGTTGCTCCACCCAGGTGCTTGTACCGGAGGAAGTTGGTTGTTGTGGTTTTGCGGGCGACCGGGGATTTAATTATCCGGAGGTAAACACTTACGCCTTGCGCAAATTGCCACATCAAATTCGGGACAACAATATTAAAGTGGCCTACTCCAACAGCCGGACCTGCGAAATAGGTTTGGAAAGCAACAGCGGTATTCCCTATGTTTCAATTATTTATTTGGTTGATCAGGTGACAAAAAGCAGCCCCCTACACTTCGACTCCGCTCAGTGATCAGGCTGGCATCTGTAACTTAGTACAAAGATAAAGCTTAATAAGCATGAGTAATTCAAGTAACATAACAGTAAAAAAACCATCATCACGCATTCTGGCACTCGATATTTTACGGGGCATCACCATTGCCGGCATGGTGCTGGTGAATAATCCCGGCTCATGGGGAAAAATGTATGCTCCCCTGAAGCACGCCGACTGGCATGGACTGACACCGACCGACCTGGTGTTTCCGTTTTTCATGTTTATCATGGGAATATCGACTTTTATCGCTTTGCGTAAATTCAATTTTGAAGCTACCGCACCAACGGTAAAAAAGATACTGAAACGTACTGCACTGCTCTATTTGGTGGGTTTGGGTGTTGCCTGGTTATCACTTACCATGCGTACCTTTAATGCACTTTCGCTCAGTCCGGAACAGATTCCTTTTTTAGAAAAATTAGGTCAATCGATGTGGAATTTTGACCGAATTCGGATTTTAGGAGTGATTCCACGTCTGGCAATTACCTATGGAGCTACTTCGTTGATTGTTATCACCATGAATCACAAATATATTCCGCATCTGATTGCATCGGTTTTGATTGGATATTTTATTCTACTGCTTGTTGGTAATGGTTTTGCCTACGACACAAGCAATATTCTTTCAAAAGTGGATATGAAAGTGCTGGGAATTAACCACATGTACAACGACAACGGCATCGATCCGGAAGGAGTTTTAAGTACCATTCCATCCATTGCACATGTTTTACTCGGTTTTTATATCGGTAAAATCATGATGGAGACTAAGGATATTCATCAAAAAATCGAGCGGCTATTTATTATCGGAACCATACTTACATTTTCCGGTTTTCTGTTGAGCTACGGCTGCCCGATTAACAAGAAAATCTGGTCGCCCACCTACGTCATTGTCACCATCGGTATGGCTTCCTTGCTTTTAGCGCTGCTGATATGGATTGTGGATGTGAAAGGACATAAAAAGTGGTCTGTTTTTTTCGAAACATACGGTGTTAACCCACTCTTTATGTATGTTTTAGGAGCTATTATCGCTATTTTTTCAGCCAATATCATTTTGCAGATAGGCGGAGAAAACATAGCCTTGAAAACCTGGGTTTATGGCCATCTGCAAACAGTACTCGGCGACTATTTCGGTTCCTTTGTGCACGCCCTACTCGTGATGGTAATCACCTGGATACCGGGCTATTACCTCTACAAAAAGAAAATTTACATCAAACTATAAGAAGATTAATTCACTCCCCCGGCGGGAAAAAACAATATAATTATGATACTAATTGCAGACAGCGGATCCACCAAAACAGATTGGTGTGTGGTAGAGAACGGAAAATCAATCAAGCGTGTTGTGACCAAAGGGATCAACCCTTTTTTCCAGTCGGAAGAGGAGATCAGCAATGAGATTGAAACAACGCTTATTTTACAACTGGACTCACATGATTTTGACTATGTCTATTTCTATGGTGCCGGTTGCACCTTTGATAAAGTAGAAATAGTAAAGCGCGCCATTGCAAAAAATATTCATGTGAAACACGAAGTTGAAGTAAACACCGATGTACTGGCTGCGGCCCGCGGGCTTTGCGGCTATCTGCCCGGCATCGCCTGCATCATCGGAACCGGCTCCAACTCATGCAGCTACGATGGTCAGAAAATTGTGGACAATGTTTCACCGCTCGGATTTATTTTGGGTGATGAGGGCAGTGGCGCTGTTTTAGGCAAACTCTTTTTAAGTGAACTGCTTAAAAACCAACTGGGCGAACCACTCAAGAATGAATTTTTGGAAGAGTATAAAATAACCATTCCCGAAATTATCGATAAAATATATCGTCGTCCCTTCCCCAACCGTTTTCTGGCACAGTTTACTCCATTTATTCTGAAACACATCAAAAATCCGGAGGTTCGTAAGCTCGTCGATGACGGATTTAAATCATTCCTCAAAAAGAATGTGATGCAGTATAAAGAGTACAAAGAGCACCCCATCCATTTTGTGGGATCGGTTGCTTTCCATTTTCAGGATGTACTGAAAAAGGCCCTTGAAGATTTTGAAATGAAACCGGGCAAGTTTATTCAAAGTCCCATGGAAGGTCTGATTCAATATCACAGTGTTGCCGGGATAATTATCTAATCTCAGCTGAGAGTTAATTCGCTTATCCAAACCAAAACTTACAATTATGTCAACTTTTATAAGCATATCTGAGCAGGAATCGCTTTATGATGATCTCGAAAAAAAGCCGGTTCTGGAAATTTTGCAAAACATCAATTCTGAAGATCAGAAAATTGCAGCAGCAGTGGCTGAAAATATACCCAAAATAGAAAAATTAGTTTCACTCATCATTCCAAATATGAAGCGCGGTGGACGTATTTTTTATATGGGTGCAGGCACCAGCGGCAGACTGGGTGTACTGGACGCCTCCGAAATACCACCCACCTTCGGTATGCCGCCTACGCTGATTATCGGACTGATTGCAGGTGGCGACACCGCCCTGCGCAATGCCGTGGAGGATGCGGAAGATGATGCAGAAATTGGCTGGCAGGAGCTGTTGATGCACAATATAAACAAGAAAGACACCGTGATCGGAATTGCTGCTTCGGGAACCACGCCTTACGTGATCGGTGCGCTGCACGAGGCGCGTAACAACGGTATTCTCACTGCCTGTATCAGCAGTAACCCCAACTCGCCCATGGCTGCCGAGGCCGATATCGCCATCGAAACTGTGGTCGGACCGGAGTATGTTACCGGCAGTTCTCGTATGAAGTCGGGCACAGCGCAAAAAATGGTGCTCAATATGATCACTACCTCAGTCATGATAAAACTGGGTCGGGTGCAGGGTAATAAAATGATCAATATGCAGTTAACTAACCAGAAACTGATTGACCGGGGTACACGTATGATCATCGATGAGTTAGATCTCAGTTATCCACAGGCAAAGGCACTATTACTAATGCACGGCTCTGTGAAAAAAGCTATCGAGGAGTATCGCAAAGAGCATTAAATATTTGCTGCAGAAAACATTCTCAAGATACAAAACGTTTATAAGCAAAGGATTTACTTCTCCCGGACAGAACAAAACAACTTATAAACAAGCTGACTGACAAACTCCCCGTCATCCTGATGCGGGAGTTTTGAGGGTCTGTCTTTTCATTTATGAAACAACAAAAACAACTGGGCGTATCGCTCCTGGTATTTGTCGCTATCGGCTCCATGATTGGCTCGGGAATTTTCAATGCCCCAAAAGATCTGATTTCAGTGGCCAACCCTATGGGCACCATGCTCACCTGGGTTGCCGGAGGTGCAGGTGCATTGATGCTCGCACTGGTTTTCGTTTATCTCTCCGCCCAAAAACCGGAATTGAAAAGTGGGATTTACTCCTATGCCAAAGAGGGTTTTGGTGATTATATGGGTTTTAACTCCGCCTGGGGCTACTGGTCGCTGGGCTGGCTGGGGAATATCAGCTATTTTGCGCTCTTTTTCAAAACGCTGAACGATCTATTGGGGGACAAAGCACTTTCGCCACAAATATCTTTTTTGATAGGATCTTCCGTGCTGTGGCTCTTCTTCTTTATTCTGAAAGCAGGTGTACGCGAAGGTGCTATCCTCAACTTTGTTGTCACCATCACCAAGTTATTACCGATAATATTAATCATAGTTCTCGGAATAAGTCTGGTACGCGGAGATATCTTTCATGTGCAAGAGTGGAAATTTCACCTTGCTTCAAACGGCAGTCAAACTACACCACTTTTACAAACAAAAAATGCTATGGCCATCGTTCTATGGTGTTTTGTGGGTGTGGAAGCAGCATCGGTACTATCGGGGAGGGCTAAAAATCAGCGGGCTGTGCGCCACGCCACCCTTATTTCCGTAGTGGTAGTTTTGCTGGTTTACATGTCAGTAACATTTATTGCCATGGCCTCCATTCCGGCCAAAGAGCTGGCAGCCTCCAACACACCGCTCGCACTGGTCCTGAGCAAAACAAGCATAGGAGCCGTAGGCGCACTGGTGGTACAAACCGGGATTATGATTTCAGTGATGGGAGCCAGTATTTCCTGGATAATCCTCTCAGTGGAAACACTTTATGCTGCCGCCAATGACGGCGTAATGCCTCGTTTTCTGGCTAAAACCAACAGCCGCAACGTTCCGGTAAATGCTCTGCTGCTCACCCAGATATTTACACAGTTTTTTCTGTTTTCCATATTATCGCCTTCGCTCAATGATACCTATCTGGCAGCCATCACCATTGGCACCACCATGGCGCTGATTCCCTATTTGCTTGCCTCCTTTTATGCTATCAAACTCTCTTTCAACGATAAAAATGGAAACCCGGTTTATCGCATTATAGCCCTGCTCGGCAGTGCCTATTCACTCTATGTGATCTATGCCGTAGGTCTCAAATATCTCTACCTCTCGCTGCTTTTTTATGCACTTGGAGTATTTGTCTTTCTGAAAGGACGCCACGAACAAAAAATAAAACCGGGCCGCGCGGAGTGGTCGCTGATGATTGCACTTTTGTTGGCTGCTGTTGTGGTTGCTTTCTTTGTCCTGAGCGGACGAATTGATATATAAACACAGTAAGTCGTAAAGACTTTTAATAATATATTGTTACTTTAAAAGAACCAGCAAAAATATCAAAGATATTTTTTCCTATGTTCTTAAAACCTAAGCTTTTTGTTAAATCTGAGTACAGGTTATCAAGCATAGTCGAGATGCCTATGTGTCAAAAAATATTTTATAAGATGAAACAGACCTATAAACTAATTCTCCTCTTACTGCTTTTTGCAGGAACAATACAGGCACAACCACTCCCAAAAGTATCGCCTGAGTCGGTAGGCATTAGTTCGCAACGTCTTCAGAATGCGGACGAAGTGATTGAAAACGCCATTGCCTCCGGTCAAATTCCGGGTGCGGTACTGGCTGTGGTGAAGAAGGGCAAAATGGCCTATTTGAAAGCTTACGGTAATAAGTCGGTCTATCCACACACCGAAGCAATGCAAACCAATACGGTGTTCGATGTCGCCTCGGTGACCAAACCGGTAGCCACCGCCACCGCGCTGATGATACTCGTTGACCGGGGAGAAGTGAGGCTGCAGGATAATGTAAAACACTATATTCCCGATTTTGCAGGCTGGAAAAAGGCCGACGGCAAAACGGTGGACATCAAAGTGATGGATCTGATGACTCACACCTCCGGCCTTCCGGCTTACGTTGCTCCGGAAAGATTACAAAAAGAACATGGTGCGCCCAACCCCGATGCACTTATTAATTATATCGCCGGTTGCAAACGCGATTTTGAACCGCGCACCCATATGCAATACAGCTGCCTGAACTATATCACGCTGCAACGTATTATTGAGAAAGTATCCGGTAAAAGTCTGCAGCAGTTTGCCAAACAGAATATCTTCGATGTGCTTGGTATGACACATACCGACTACAAACCAAGCGGTGAAATTTTGGCTCGTACCGCTCCCACGCAGAGACAAAAAGACGGTTCAGTACTGCGCGGTGTAGTGCACGACCCGCTGGCACGCATCATGAATGACGGCATTTCCGGCAACGCCGGGCTTTTTGCTGATGCAGATGATCTGGCTGTTTTTATTGCTGCTTTGCAAAATGGCGGTGAGTGGAATAGCAAACGCATCCTGAGCCCGCTGGCTGTAGAAACCATGCGTACGATACCACAAAATGTGGCTGCTTTCGGACGAAGTCCCGGCTGGGATGTTTTCTCTGACTACTCTTCCAATAACGGTGATTTACTTAGCCCAAATACCTACGGGCACACCGGATACACCGGCACTTCTGTTACTATCGATCCGGATAACGACATCGGTATTATACTCTTAACCAACCGGGTGCATCCCAACGATGCAGGCAGTGTGGTTCGTCTGCGGGCGCTTGTTACCAATGCGGTGGCAGGTGCTGTGTTAAAACTCCACAGCGATATCGAGGAGGCTGCTACAATCACATCGCCCTGGACCTATGAGGCACATTACGACAAAAGGATACAACTTTTTGCTGAAGAGCCACCCGTAGGTCCCCGGGATATTATTATGCTGGGCAATAGCATCTCCGAAGGCGGTAAATGGAGTGAGCTGCTTAAAATACCCAACGTGCGCAACCGCGGTATCAGCGGCGATGTCACCACCGGAATTTTAAGAAGAGTGGAAGAGACCGTACAGGGTAAGCCTGACAAAGTGTTTTTGCTGATTGGTATCAATGATATCGCCAACAATATTCCCGCAAAAGTGATTGTGAATAATATCATGACAGCTGCCGATAATATTATCAGTTTTTCTCCGCAAACCACGGTGTATATTCAAAGTATTTTGCCGGTGGATGAGTCTGTGGGGCGCTTCACCCGTCTCAACGGTAAGTCTGATGAAATTGTGGCTATCAATAAAGAGTTGCAAAAGCAGGCAAAAAAGAGAAAGACTCAGTTTATCAATCTGTATCCGCTATTTACTGCCGGAGACAAAATTACGCTCAGGAAAGAGCTCTCTTACGACGGTTTACACCTCAATGAGGCGGGCTACCGGATATGGGCTAACCACCTTGCACCCTATATTAAATAATTTGAAGTTTTTATTCTGATGCAAAAAAAGAGAACTTCAGCGCTGAAGTTCTCTTTTTCACATTTTATAGAATAAAATCTGCTTAGTAGTAAGCAATCTCTTTTCCCTCAATAGCTGAGAGAAGTTTGTTTGCCAGGCTGCTGGCTCCGATACGGAAGTAGCGGTTATTCAGCCACTCCTCGCCCAGCACCTCTTTCACAATGGTGTAATGTTTGGCGGCATCTTCGGCAGTAGCGATTCCACCGGCAGGCTTGTAACCCACTTTTATACCGGTTTTTTCGTACCAATCCTTAATGGCGGTACACATTATCCAGGTACTTTCAGGTGTTGCCGCCACCGGAATTTTACCGGTAGATGTTTTGATAAAGTCTGCTCCTGCCTGCATCGAAAGGATGGAAGCCTTCTTGATATTGGCTGCGGTCTGCAAGGCACCTGTTTCGATAATAATCTTCAGATGCGCCTGGCGACAGGCCGATTTCAGCTCGGTCAGCTCCTCAAAAACCTCTTCATATTTACCCTCCAGGAAATTACCCACAGAAATAACAACATCAATCTCTGTAGCTCCCTCCATAACGCACATGGAAGTTTCCGCCACTTTAATCTCAGTAAATGTTTGCGAAGCCGGGAAACCTGCAGCCACCGATGCAATACCGATAGGTTCTGTCAAGGTGGATTTAACTGCCGGTACCATGGAAGGGAACACACATACTGCACCCACCTGAGGAATTTCCGGAAAATGATTGTCAAAATCATTCACTTTTTCAATCATTTTGCTCACACTCATTTCAGTGTCAGTCTCCTTCAAAGTGGTAAGATCAATAAAGCTAAAACAGGCTTTATACACATCCACATTATTATTCTCATCCAAATGTTCAGCTAAAATTTTATCCACCTCCTGTTTCACCTGTGCGTCAGTAAGCTCATCACATCCGTATGTTTTGAATAACTCATTAAATTTACTTGTACTCATAATCCTAATTATTTTTATCTGTTTCGCCGGAATCACTGCTTAATTTGGGATTTTGCAAATGTCTGGTCCGGTCGCGACTTGTTTTTTTCTCAATATTTTGCCGGAGCGCGGCTGTCAGGTCCACCCCGGTCTGGTTGGCCAGTGCCAGCAGCACCCAAAGCACATCGGCCATTTCATCGGCCAGGTTAGCCTCCCGGTCAGCAACTTTGAAAGATTGATCGCCGTAGGTGCGCGACATAATTCGCGACAGCTCACCCACCTCTTCCATCAAAACTGCCAGATTGGTCAGCTCGCTGAAATAGCGTACTCCATAAGTTTTAATCCACTCATCGACCAGTTTCTGTGCTTCTGCTAAAGTCATGCTTATTCGTTTAGTCGTGCAATGATCGTTTCGTTGCCTGTGGTTACTTCACCAATTTGCACAAATATTTCAGCATCCATCGGTAAAAAGAGATCCACCCGCGAACCAAACTTAATAAAACCAATCTGTTCGTTCAGATGATAACTTTTTCCCTCTTTCGCATACGTTACAATGCGTCGTGCCAAAGCTCCTGCAATCTGTCTCATCAGCACCTGTGTTTTGCCGGGCGTTTCAATAACTATTGTGGAACGCTCATTATCAATGCTTGCCTTCGGCGAATAAGCAACGCGGAAGTTACCGCTATGGTGAACACATTTCACCACCTTTCCACCCACCGGCACCCAGTTGGCATGCACATTAAACACCGACATAAAAATCGATATCTGCATTCGCTGATCACCAAAAACCTCATGCTCTTCCGTCGGCTCAACCACCACCACAGTGCCGTCAGCGGGAGCCACTATCAGGCTCGGGTCATCAATTTCGAGCACCCTGCTGGGATTCCGGAAAAAATAGCCGACAAAAATCAAGAGGAATGCAGATATAACAACATTCAGAGCAAGAATAGGTTTTGGAAACTGCAAATATATGATGGTGTTAATTATAAACAGCACCAATAACGTAAAAACAATTATCCACTTACCCTCACGGTGTATTTTGAGTTTTCTCATGCAAAACGGGCTTATAAAATATCGATTATAAGCAACAAAAATAGTTATTATAATCTAATACTACAAGAGCCCCTCTTTAATTTTTACCAAAAGCGAAAAATTGAGTAACTTTGCAACCATATTCTACTAAAACAGCACATTTTATGACACTTTCAGCACTTAATGCAGTATCACCTGCCGACGGACGTTATCACTCAAGAACCGCAGTATATTCAAAGTATTTCTCCGAATACGCCCTTATACGCTATCGGGTTCAGGTTGAAATCGAATACTTTATCGCATTATGCGAAATTCCGCTCCCGCAACTGGACGGAGTCGAAAAAACTCTCTTCCCTCAACTTCGTGAGATTTATCAAAACTTCGGTGAAGCTGATGCCACTCAAGTAAAAGAGATTGAAGCGGTAACCAATCACGATGTTAAAGCAGTTGAATACTACATCAAAGAGCAGTTTGACAAACTTGGATTGAGCAGCTACAAAGAGTTCATCCACTTCGGACTAACCTCGCAGGATGTGAACAACACCTCTGTACCACTCTCTATCCGCGAAGCGATGGAGCAGGTTTATTACCCTGAAATGGAGGAGCTGTTTGACGCCATGGAGAAAAAAGCCACAGAGTGGAAGGATGTTCCCATGCTGGCCAAAACGCACGGTCAACCCGCCTCCCCCACCCGGCTGGGCAAAGAGATGATGGTTTTTGTGTACCGCCTTCGCGAACAGCTGCAACAACTGAAAGCCATTCCGCACTCCGGCAAATTTGGTGGTGCCACCGGTAACTTCAATGCACACCATGTAGCTTATCCGGAAACTGACTGGCAGAAATTTGGTGAAAAGCTACTCAGCGAAAAACTGGGTCTGCGCCGCGAATCCTGGACTACGCAAATCTCAAACTACGATAACATGGCTGCACAATTTGATGCCATGAAGAGAATCAGCACCATCCTCATCGACTTTGCACGTGATATCTGGAGCTATGTTTCCATGGAGTATTTCAAGCAAAAAATCAAAGCAGGCGAAGTGGGTTCATCCGCAATGCCTCATAAAGTGAACCCTATCGACTTCGAGAATGCTGAAGGTAACCTGGGCATGGCCAATGCCATTTTTGCATTCCTTGCCGAGAAACTTCCCATTTCACGTTTGCAGCGCGACCTGACAGACAGCACCGTGCTGCGCAATGTGGGTCTCCCCTTCGCACACACCATGATCGCCAGCCAAAGTTTGAAAAGAGGTATCAACAAACTCTTGCTGAACGAGGAAGCTGTACAGGCCGACCTGGACCGCAACTGGGCTGTCGTGGCAGAAGGAATTCAAACCATTCTGCGCCGCGAAAACTACCCGGAGCCTTATGAAGCACTCAAGGCACTGACCCGCACCAACGAAGGAATCACAGAAAAAACTATCCGCGATTTTGTGGATACACTGGAGGTGAACGAAAACGTAAAAGAGGAGTTGCGAAACATCTCTCCGCTAAACTATACCGGAGTTTAGATGTTAAACTAAAAGTAAAGTGTTCCGCTTCCGTTCTCAACATCTGAGACCGGAGACGGACAATAAAGCAAACTATGTCCGACCTTTTTAAACTTCTGAGGCGCTTTTTACCGCCTTACAAAAAATATGTATTTCTCAGTCTGCTGGCCAACCTGCTGTCCACACTGTTCAGCCTGTTTTCCTTTGCAGCCATCATCCCAATTTTGCAGATTCTGTTTGGGGTGACCAAGTCAAATACGGTTTATCGCCCCTGGCAGTGGAGCGATGGAATTCAGTATATTTTTGACGCAGCAAAAAATAATGCTGAACACTGGATTGAGAATACTATTATGCAGCAGGGAGCCAGTACTGCTCTGATCTATATTGCAGTATTCCTGATCATTATGACCTTTTTGAAGGTTGGAACCGCTTATCTCGGCAGCTTTTTTATTATACCCATACGCACCGGCGTTTTGCGTGACCTGCGTGCCATGATGTACAATAAAATTATTGAGTTGCCCATCGGTTTCTTCTCTGATGAGCGCAAGGGTGATATTATGTCCCGCATGACCAACGACGTTATTGAAGTGGAAGCTTCCGTAATCAGCTCATTGGACATGGTATTGAAAAATCCGCTGATGATTATCATCTATATGGCTGTAATGCTGCTGATGAGCTGGGAACTGACACTCTTTGTGCTGCTGTTGCTTCCGGTCAGTGTTTGGCTGATAGGCTTGATCGGAAAATCGTTAAAGAGACGCTCTCAGCTGGGGCAGGAACAGACCGGCGAGCTGCTTTCGCAAATTGATGAAACACTTGGCGGGCTGCGTGTTGTGAAGGCATTTAACGCTGAAAAGAAGCTGATCGACCGCTTTAACAATCTGAACAACAGGATTCGCAAAACTTTCCACCGCATTCACCGAAGATACAACCTGGCCCATCCGGTCAGCGAGCTTTTTGGTACTATTGTAATTGCTGTTTTGCTCTGGTTTGGCGGATTTCTGATTTTAAGCGACAACAGCCCCATCGGTGCAGCTGAGTTTATCTATTACTTAGTGGTGTTCTACCTGATAGTTCCCCCATCCAAAGAGCTCTCAAGGGCTACATACAGCATTCGCAAAGGGATGGCCTCCATGGAACGGATAGATAAAATACTGCAGGAAGAGAATCATATTGAAGATCCGGCAGACCCTCAAAAGCTGCCTGAGAATATTGAAAAGATAGAGTATAAAGATGTCAGTTTCCGTTATGGAAGCGACTGGGTGCTCAAAAACATCAACCTCAGCATCCCCATTGGCTCCACTGTGGCCATTGTGGGTCAATCAGGCTCCGGAAAATCGACACTGGTTGATTTGTTGCCAAGATTTTACGACCCTGTTGAGGGCGAAATTTTACTCAACAACGAAAACATCAGAAACTTCACAAAGCATGATTTACGTGCGCTGATGGGTAATGTTAATCAGGAGGCTATTCTTTTCAACGATACTTTCTTTAATAATATCGCTTTCGGAGTTGAGAATGCTACGGAAGAGATGGTCATTCAGGCGGCCAAAATTGCCAATGCACACGAATTTATCATTGCCACCGGGGAGGGTTACCAAAGCACCATCGGCGACCGGGGCAGTAAGCTTTCTGGCGGCCAGCGTCAGCGACTCAGCATTGCGCGTGCCATACTGAAAAATCCGCCGGTGCTAATTCTTGATGAAGCCACCTCGGCACTCGATACCGAATCTGAGCATATGGTTCAGGAGGCTCTCGACAAACTGATGACTAACCGCACCACCATTGTGATTGCACACCGCCTCTCCACCATCAAACGCGCCGATATGATTTGCGTTCTGCACGAAGGCGAGATTGTGGAGCGGGGTAAACATGATGAGCTGATTCAACTGAACGGTTACTACAAACGACTGGTAGATATGCAGAAATTCTAATAGAAACAAAAAAGGGAAAAACTGTTCAGTTTTTCCCTTTTTTTATTTGATGTCACATTGCTTAGAAGCGATATCTTACTCCAAGAGCAACTCCACTATAACCGAAGCCACCAAAGTTAGGCACAATGCCTAAAGAGGGTCTCCAGTCAAGCGAGATCTGCACAGGCACTTCATCGAAGTTATACTCACCACCAAACTGTCCGGCAACACCCAGTCCGAATGCATAACCTTTATCTTCTTTGTAATAGGAACCCAACTGAGGACCCACACCTGCATAAAGATTAAAGCCACCCTTTTCAGCAAAAAGCCACTGATAAAGACCGGTAACCCAGAAGTTTCCATGTCTAAAACCTTCAAGTCCGAAGTCAACCTCCAAACGGTTGTTTCCGGAAAGCGGATGCTGATATGAAAGTTCACCACCCCAGCCTAAACGCACACCAATCGCCTGTTCGTTGGTCTGAGCTGTTGTTACAGCTGTGAAACCCATTACAAGCATCGCTACTAATAATAATTTTTTCATAATTTTCTTTACTAAAATTGATTGTTAATAATATAATTTCAAATTAATATTCTTCTCTATATCAGGTCGGATCTACCCAGTCACCATGACTTTTTATCAGCTCTATCAGCTTATCCACCGCCTGCTCTGCCGGCACGTTTCGTTCTATCAGATCATGCTTTTTATAAAGGCTCACTTTACCGCGTGCGGCACCCACATATCCGTAGTCGGCATCGGCCATCTCACCGGGTCCGTTCACAATGCAACCCATAATTCCAATTTTCAATCCGGTCAGATGTGAGGTTTTCTCTTTAACACGGGCAATCACCTCCTGCAGGTTAAAAAGTGTTCTTCCGCAACCGGGGCAAGAGATAAATTCTGTCTTGCTGGTGCGCACGCGCGCAGCCTGCAAAATTCCGAAAGCCAGAGAAAGCAGATCATCATCTTCAATGCTCCCCTTGTTTTGAATCAGAATACCGTCAGCTAAACCATCAACAAATAGTATGCCTAAATCCGCAGCTGCCTTCACCTGCAAACGCTCTTTATCATCCTCTTCGTAGCGTCCTACAAGAATTACAGGGGTCTCAAGCCCTTCAGCCATCAAAGTGTGAACAAAAGCACGCATCTCACCCACCGGGTTGGCAGCATCAGCCTGTAGCAAAAACACCAGATTCTCATTTTGTGAAGCTGTTTTGAGCAACTCCGGTGACAAATCCCGGTAGCTCACCTGCAGAAATTGAATCTCAGCACGCTCATCGGTGGCATAAGTTGCAGTCGTGTAAACCGGGTAGCTGTTCTGATCTCTGTCGGTGATAACCCCTGATTTAAAATCATAATCAGCCTCCAAAGTGGGGTGCATACAAGGGTTTGCAATAACCACAGGCAACTTGGTATCACCAATATTTTTCACCCTTTTAGTGGTTCTTCTCACAAAAGCTTTGGTTTTGGCCGGCTTGTCGGAAAGGGGCATGACCTGCCCTGTGTTAGCAGCCCGGGCAGCTACATATTCAGCCAGTAAACCGGCCACCGGAATCTCTGCCTCCGGCTCTTCGCTGAGTGAAACCCGGATCGTATCTCCCAGCCCTTCGGCTAAAAGAGCACCGATACCAACTGCAGACTTCACCCGCCCATCTTCACCGTCGCCCGCTTCGGTAACACCCAGGTGCAGGGGAAAGTTAAATCCTTCAGCATCCATCTGCTCCACAAGCAGTCTCACCGACTGAATCATCATCACCGTATTAGACGCCTTCATAGAAATCACCACATCGTGGAAACTGTTTTTCCGGCATATTTGCAGAAACTCCATGCAAGACTCAACCATTCCCCGGGGTGTATCTCCCCAGCGAAGCATCATTCTTTCACTCAACGAACCGTGATTCACACCGATCCGGATGGCCGTGTTATTGGTTTTGCAAATCTCTAATAAACCCGTAAATCTCTCCTCGATTTTCTCAAACTCCTGGCGGTACTCCTCGTCAGTATATTCAGTTTTAGAAGCGGTTTTTATCGCCGTAACATAGTTTCCCGGATTAACCCGCACCTTTTCAAGCGATTCAGCTGCAGAGTCAGCCACATTGGCATTGAAGTGAACATCCGCCACCAGCGGAGTTGAGAGACCCGACTGGCGAATTTGTTCATGAATTACTTTGAGACTATCCACCTCTTTCTGTCCCTGCGTGGTGAAACGAACCAGGTCGGCACCTGCCCTCACAATTCGCTCACATTGTGCCACAGAGTTTTCAATATCATTGGTGTCGGTATTTCCCATCGACTGAATGCGAATCGGATTAGAGCCGCCCATTTTCAGTGTACCAATGCTAATTTCATCTGAGAGACGTCGTTTATAATTGTATAAATCAGGATTCCACATATTTATCTTTATATATTAATTTTGTTGGATGTACTTATTTTCTTATCTTACGAAGGCAAAAACAAATGATAATCATCTGAAATTTTGTATCTTTGCACCCGAATTAAAGCACAATATTAGTAAAACCATTTTAATCTAAAAAGGTTTTTGTGCTTTTTTATTTTTATTGCTTATACAGAAATGATAAAGAATATTTTCTATCCTGAGATACTCTCAACATTAAAAAATTACAACAAACAGAAATTTTACAGCGACCTGATGGCCGGTCTGATTGTTGGTATTGTGGCGCTGCCACTGGCCATTGCCTTTGGTATTGCTTCCGGGGTAACCCCCGAAAAAGGTATTTACACCGCTATCATTGCCGGTTTTATTATCTCCTTCCTGGGAGGTAGCCGAGTACAGATTGGCGGACCTACCGGTGCGTTTATTGTAATTGTTTACGGTATTGTTCAGCAATATGGTGTCACAGGCCTGGCCATTGCGACCATCATTGCCGGGGTGATGCTCATTGCCATGGGGGTACTAAAATTAGGTACCATTATTAAGTTTATTCCCTATCCGGTAGTGGTGGGCTTCACCAGTGGTATTGCGCTCACCATTTTTGCCACACAAATTAAAGACCTTTTTGGTTTGCAAATGGAGAGTGTGCCGGCTGACTTTATTCATAAATGGGTGGCTTACGCCCAAAACTTCTCTTCTGTCAACTGGTGGTCGCTGCTGATCGGAGTTTTATCGATAGCCATCATTGTTTACACACCGCGCTTTTCAAAAAAGATACCCGGTTCACTGATAGCTATCATTGTGATGACGCTGGTGGTCTATCTGCTTAGAACTTTTGCCGGCATCCAGAGTATTGAAACCATTGGTGACCGCTTCACTATCCAGGCCTCCCTGCCTGAGGTGACGGTTTACAATATAAACTTCGACACTATCCGGCAGTTGCTTCCGGTGGCATTCACCATTGCAATGCTGGGGGCCATTGAGTCTCTGCTCTCAGCTACAGTGGCCGACGGTGTTATCGGCACCAAACACAACTCAAACACAGAACTGATTGCCCAGGGAGTAGCCAATGTAGTGACTCCATTTTTTGGTGGTATTCCCGCCACAGGAGCCATTGCACGTACCATGACCAATATCAATAACGGCGGACGCACTCCCGTTGCCGGACTGGTACATGCATTGGTATTGCTGCTGATTCTGCTTTTTCTGGGTGACCTCACACGTCATATCCCCATGGCTTCACTGGCCGGCGTGCTGATTATTGTGGCCTACAACATGAGTGAGTGGCGCACCTTTAGATCGCTGATGCGTGGCAACCGCTCAGACATTGCGGTGCTGCTGACTACTTTCCTGCTGACTGTTATTTTCGACCTGACAATTGCTATCCAGGTGGGATTACTGCTCGCAATTGTACTCTTTATCCGTCGTATCTCAGCCGTTTCCACAGTCTCTGTTTTTGAAAATAAAATGAGCGATACCGACGTAGAGAGCGGCACCGGCGAAAAAGCTACCGAACGCATACCGAAAGGAATCGCAGTTTATGAAATTGAAGGGCCTTTCTTTTTTGGTGTAGCCAACAAATTTGAAGAGACCATTAAGCACGTGGGTGATTTTCCAAAAATTCGCATTATCCGA
>CAYPPC010000006.1:0-2348 GCA_964412435.1 uncultured Paludibacter sp. | reverse complement strand
TCATACTCATATAATAAATCTTCCAAGTTGGTTTTAGACAAGATAGACTTTGATTCCTACGAGGACTACTTCAACAACGCAGTCAACCATATCCGCAAGCAGCTTCGTGCTCAGGGCAAGGATAGTCGCTACGATGTAGTTCGTGAGGTGTTAGATTTTCCAAAAATTCGCATTATCCGAATGCGAAAAGTACCGTTTATGGACTCTACGGGAGCCAATAACCTGATGAACCTTATTAAAATGTCGCACAAAGACAACACCCAGATTGTGCTTTCGGGGGTGAATGACTCTGTGCTGGAGGTGCTGGAGGCTTCCGGTATTTCTGAAACGATCGGACTCGAAAACATTTGTATCAATATCGATGATGCCATGCACAGAGCTAAAGAACTTTTGGAATTAAGTCATAATTCTGACAATCAGTAAAAATAAAGCTTGTAAAAAGTTTTTTTTCTCAAATCATTATCTTATTTTTGTAAAGATTTTATTAACATAAAATGAAAAACCGCTACGAAAGTCTAATAGAAGAGTTTGAAACGAACATCAAACGTCTCGTTGATGAACGTAACAGCTTGCGGGACGAAAACCGGATGCTGAATGAAAAGCTCGGCATCAGAGAAGAGGACCTGAGAAAGGCCCACAAAGAGCTGTTTGACTTACGTGACGAATATAGCCTGCTGGAGACAGCACAGGGCATTGGCGGCTCAGATGAAAGCCGCGACAAATCCCGGGAGCACCTGCGTAAACTGGTGCGGGAAATAGACAAGTGTATAGCGCTTCTCAAAGAATAGAGCGTATGAACAATAACGAGAAATTTACTATCCATGTCAATCTTAACGGTCTGAGAATACCTCTTACCATTAAGAGAAAGGATGAACTATTATATCGAAACGCTGAGAAAATTGTAAAAAAAACCATTGAGCATTTTACAAACAATTATCCGGAGCGTGGCATGGAAGAGATTTTGACTTTCGTTTCTTTTCAGCTGGCCGTTAAATTTGCCGAACTGCACGGACAGGAAGAAATCGCGCCTCTGGCTGAAATGATTGAGAAGTTGAATAATCAATTAAAAAAGGAACTGGACGACGAAACTCCGGGCACACTTTTTTAGGCTGGTACTGCTTGTTTTTAATAGACCGCATTATGTTGTTTACGCTTTCGGGAAACGAAAACGCAAAACAATGTAATGCTTTTTTTTATATATAAACAACAATAAAACTCAGTAATAAATATGTTAGGAATAATTGCCATATCAGTAATACTATCTCTTGTCGTCGGCTTCTTAGCGGCATACCTTATGCTCGGAGTCTTCAACAAAAAGGCGAAAAGAGAGATGGAAGCCGAGGCAGAGCTTCTGAAGAAAAACAAAGAGATTGAGGCAAAAGAGCGGTTTATAGCGCTGAAAGCTGAGCACGAACAACAGGTGCAGCAGCGAAACGCCAAAGTGCAGTCGGCCGAGTCCCGCCTGCAGCAACGCGAACTGCAACTCAATCAGCGCCAGGGTGATCTGCAACGCAAAATGAACGAAACAGACGCTTTACGCGAAAACCTCAACCAGCAGCTGAACGCACTGGAAAATAAAAAGCGTGAAATTGACAGCCTCAACAAACAGGCGATCGACCAGCTCGAAACTATCTCCGGACTTTCAGCCGAACAGGCCAAAGAGCGACTGGTGGAAAACCTGAAAGAGGAAGCTAAAACTGACGCCCTATCCTATGTGAACGAAATCATGGATGAGGCCAAAATGACAGCCAACAAAGAGGCCAAGCGCATTGTGATCAACTCCATTCAGCGGGTAGCCACAGAAACCGCCATTGAAAACTCTGTTACAGTATTCCACATCGACTCCGATGAGGTGAAAGGCCGGATCATTGGCCGGGAAGGAAGAAATATCCGTGCGCTGGAGGCTGCCACCGGTGTTGAAATCATTGTTGATGACACCCCCGAAGCAATCGTGCTCTCCGGATTTGATCCCGTGCGTCGTGAAATCGCACGCCTATCTCTCCACCAGCTGGTAACAGACGGGCGCATTCACCCGGCACGCATCGAAGAGGTGGTGAACAAAGTGAAAAAACAGATTGACGAAGAGATTATAGAAACCGGAAAACGCACCACCATCGACCTGGGAGTTCACGGACTACACCCCGAACTGGTGCGCCTGGTAGGTAAAATGAAATACCGCTCCTCCTACGGACAAAACCTGCTGCAGCACTCCCGTGAAGTGGCTAACCTCTGCGCCACCATGGCTTCAGAGCTGGGTCTGAATCCTAAGAAAGCAAAACGCGCCGGTCTGTTGCACGACATCGGCAAGGTGCCTGATGATGAGCCCGAACTGCCGCACGCACTGCTTG
>CAYPPC010000005.1:18509-29142 GCA_964412435.1 uncultured Paludibacter sp. | reverse complement strand
CTTCCGCAAAGGCTGGAGTTGGAAGAGAAGGCAACAATAGCTACTCTTTTCACCTCTCTTTCAGCAGCAAGTTCGCTGTGGAATTCGGTGTCGGCGCTTAAGAAGGTTTGTAAAATACTTCTCAGTTTTTGCTCATAAGGATAGAAGCTGACAATCTGTTTCTCAGCTTTACGCAATTTCACAGAAGAGATCATCTTCATCGCAGATGTGATCTTCTGAGTGGAGCGTACCGACGCTATTCTTGATTTAATTTCCTTTAATGAAGCCATTTTACAAAGTCTTATAAGTTAACATTCTCCTATCAGGCTGTAATTCTTTTTTGAACCTCTTCAGCCACTTTTTCCAGCACCGAAGTAACACTATCATCAATGGTACCTCCTTTAATTGTCTCAAGCACATCAGCATGCATCAGCTCCATTGTGTTGAGGAACTCAGTCTCAAATTCATCCACTTTTTCGAGCGGAACACGTGAGAGCAGTCCCTGCGTTCCGCAGTAGAGGATGGCAATTTGCTTCTCTACGGCCACCGGCTTATGCACAGGCTGAACCAGCAATTGTGAGTTCTTCTGTCCTTTATTAATGGTCATAGCTGTTACGCGGTCGAGGTCACTTCCAAACTGCGTAAATGCCTCCAGTTCACGGAACTGCGCCTGGTCGATTTTCAGCGTACCGGCCACTTTCTTCATTGATTTAATTTGCGCATTACCTCCCACCCGCGAAACAGAAATACCCACATCCACAGCGGGACGGTTACCCTGGTTAAAGAGATCGGTATCAAGGAAAATCTGACCGTCGGTAATTGAAATTACGTTGGTTGGAATATAGGCTGATACGTCACCAGCCTGCGTTTCAATGATGGGCAGAGCGGTGAGCGAACCGCCGGCTTTCACTTTGCCTTGCAGACTTTCGGGCAGGTCATTCATCTGTTCAGCTACCTCTTGCTGATTAATAATTTTGGCAGCACGTTCCAACAGGCGCGAGTGGAGATAGAAAATATCACCCGGATAGGCTTCACGGCCTGATGGACGGCGCAGAATCAGAGAAACCTCCCGGTAGGCAACGGCCTGTTTTGAAAGGTCGTCGTAGATTACGAGCGCGTGGCGGCCAGTGTCGCGGAAGTATTCGCCGATGGCGGCACCCGCAAAGGGAGCGTAGTACTGCATAGCGGCCGGGTCCGAAGCGTTGGCTGCAACAATGATGGTGTAATCCAGTGCGTCATGTTCACGCAGTGTCTCCATGATATTGGCCACTGTGGAGCCTTTTTGGCCGATGGCCACATAGATACAGTAAACCGGATCGCCCTCCTCAAAGTTGCGGCGCTGGTTGATAATGGTGTCAACAGCAATGGATGTTTTACCGGTCTGGCGGTCGCCAATAATCAATTCGCGCTGGCCACGGCCAATAGGAATCATAGAGTCGATGGCTTTGAGGCCGGTCTGGAGCGGCTCATTCACCGGCTGACGAAAAATAACCCCGGGTGCTTTACGCTCAAAGGGCATTTCAAGTAATTCGCCACCGATTTTACCTTTGCCGTCGATGGGCTCACCAATCGGGTTGATAACACGTCCCAGCATGCTTTCACCCACCATGATGGAGGCTACACGTTTGGTTCGTTTCACGGTGTCACCCTCCTTGATTTCACTGGAGGGACCCAGCAGAACTGCTCCTACGTTGTCCTCTTCCAGGTTCATCACAATGGCTTGCATTCCGTTTTCAAACTCGAGCAGCTCATTTGCTTCTGCATTCTGAAGTCCGTACATACGAACAACACCATCACTCACCTGGAGCACGGTGCCCACTTCGTCAAACTGAACGCCTGTGTCTATTCCGGCCAGTTGCATCCGTAAAATTTCGGATACTTCGCTAACGTTTATTTTATTCGACATTGTATTGCTGTTATTTTGATATTATTTTTTAATTACTAACTGATGATTAGTTTGTCCGGCCAGGCCCGACATTTTAACTATATAAATTGAGTTCGGTAAAGAACTGATATCCATTGTTTGTGACTGAGTGTTTGCTATTTCCCGTCCGTTAACATCGAGCAACAGCGCTGAAACTACCTCATCACTGAAATTCAACCGGCTGCTGGCCGGGTTGGGGTAGCAGAAAAGTGATTCAGCTGCATTCAGTTTCGGCACGGAGGTTCCATCAGCCGTAACTTTCAGAGTGAAATCATAAATTCCACCCTCCCGCACATCCATGCAGGCATCGCTTACCGAGTTGATGTCGGTGCCGTAGCCGTTGGTGTAGCGAATGCGTAAACGCAACTCTCCTACAACTGCATCTTCCGGAATTTGGATCAATTTTGAAATGTTAGCTGCATTGTTATCGCTGCCGTTATATTCGATGGCGAAAAGCAACTCACTTTCATCAAACACTTTATCATTATTCCAGTCGGCATAGATGAATTTGTGCGTCCATTTGAAGTAGCGGTAGCCTGCAACGCCGGCATGACCGTCTTTCATATCACCCTCCAGATTGAGTGTAAAAGAGCTCCCTCTTTTAGCTTCAATTTTATGGTCAGTGGCATCAACATACACGGTGACCGGCCGTGTAGCCTGCGTAAAAACCAGATTAACGTCTGCTCCGGTGGTGCCTGCTGAGGCAACAAATCCTTGTCCTTCATCACTGCAGAGTGTACCTGACGGTTCGCAAATGGTTAGCTCTTCATCTGTATCGATGATATTAAGTGTGAAGTCATACACACCGCCTTGTGTAACTGACATACAGGCATCACTCACTGAATTAATATCAACACTGTAGCCATTGGTATAGCGTATCCGTAAAATGGTTTTACCAATCACAGCATTAGCCGGTACGTTAATCGTTTTTAAGATATTAGCTGCATTGTTGTTATCACCATTCATGGGAATGGCATGGAGCAACTCATTGCTGCTAAACTGATTGTCATTGTTCCAGTCTGCGTAAATAAATTTATGTGTCCATTTGAAATAACGGTATCCGGCTACACCGGCGTGTCCATCTTTCATATCACCTTCCAGATTCAGTGTGAAGCTGCTTCCGCGTTTCACAGTTATTTCGTGAGCCGTAGCATCTACATAAACTGATGCTGGACGCTCGGATTGTGAAAAGTTAAGTTCTACCTCTGCGCCTTCGCTGGTTCCTTTGGCTACGTAGCCCTGACCTTCATCCACACAGAGTGTTCCGCTCGGTTTACAAACCGAAATGTCACTGCTAAACTGCTCAAAAACATTGCGTGCAATATCTATGGCATCACCAGTTGCAGCAGTGGGGTAGCTGTTACGCTGGATAGTCCAGGGGTATTCAAAATCATCAAAGAAGTCGATATCAGCAACTGTTTCACCATTCAGGCGTTTGCCTAAAAGTTCAAAATAAGCTTTCCAACGCTCATAATAGACATCTTTCATCAATCCAGCCCAGGAGCGGTAAGAGTAGTCGTGCAGTCCGCCCACATTGGCAGCTGTTTTAGTTCCCCACACGGTAATAATCGTACGGGCATTCCACTCGTAAAGTGTTTTTTCAGCCTCGTTGCTGCCCAATGCTTTGGCTTGCTCCAGCCAGGGACCCACCATAAATTCCGAACGGGTAGCCAGCAGTTGATCTTGTGCTAAAATTAGTTCGAGGAAGCGGTTGCTTAACTCAGCAAAAGCTACTTTATCACCGTTTCTATAAGCGGCAGTTACCTCTTTTTGCAGATAAAATGCTTCGTCTGCGAGTGTTTGCTGAATGATATTGACTAAGTCATACTCAAAATTGTTATTACCTCGGAAATCTTCTGCTATTTCGAGCAGTGCCATGGCCGCTTTGCGCAGATCGTAAATGTTGTAATTGATATTAGCCGAGCCCCAGCTGGAAACGCTGTAAATATCTAGTGCAGGACGAGCTGCTGAAACATTCTCCGTGGTTCCTTCCTGTCCGGCTCTACCACGATAAACTGTTTTTTCGAGATAAGTCCAGGCCTCTTTTAGTTTGGGGTGACTCTCGCCGTAACGAGCCAGAATATAACCATCGAGCCAGCTGGAAACGTTCACCTGCTCATTGCGCCAAGGCAGTTCAAACAGCAGTTCATACATCACCGGGTCCAGCTCATAACCTTCGGGAGCTACTCCCACACCGGTCATTTTAGGTCCATAATTGGCGTCGGATTTTGCATCATAATAGCTGTCGGCAATAAAAGCCAGACGGCCAAACATACCGGAGCGACCGCCAAAGTTGTGCAGCATGGTGAAAATCCAGTGGTGCTTACCGTAGCCCGGGTTGCGCCATTTGGGGTTGCCGTCCGAGAAGAGGTCGAGCACAATCACTTCACCGGCATTCATCGGGTTAATCAGCTCCAAACGCGGGTTGGCATGCCAGGATTGAATAACCCAGTGCGCGTTATTGTTGGCGCGCTTCATGGCATCGTAAATTGCTGTTCCTGCAGCCGGTAAATTCACTCCGGTAATATCGCCACCTTCGTGAAATGGGTCGGCTGTAAAGTATTTAAAATCAGGTGCTACGCCATTGTCGGTAAACACATTGATCATGTGTTCGTAATATTTGTCGGCAATCTCAGCGAAACGGTTATCCGTTGGCAGCAAAAATGCAGGGCGCTGAAAAGTAACCCATTCGCCGGGATTGGAGACATTAACACCCAGCTTTTCAGCAGCATTGCTCGGCACCATTCCGGCGTAGCCCGGCATCACCGGCTCCATACCAAACTCTTTGTAGCGCTGTAGTATCTTTTTACCTAATATCACCTGATTGGTGTACCAGGAGTCGGGGTTGGGACCTCCCCAGCCTTCTAAATTGTTCATTTGCCACCAGGCCTGGAAGCCCGATCCGGCAATAAATTGATTTACCTCTGCCAGGGTGTAGCCGAGTTCGAGCAGCAGATCGCGCCAAACGGTTTCGGTTCCGGTAAGGAAGAGTGGCAGATTGACACCATGCAGTGCCATCCAGTCAATTTCCTGCTCCCAGCGCTCCCAGTCCCAGAAAGGGGTGCCGTAGGAGAAGGTGCAGAAGTTAAATTCGTAGCGGTATTGCTGATCTGTTTCGTGGCGCTCGGGCGTGCTCACTGCCGGCAGTTGAGCGGGCAGGGTAGCAGTCATGCCATTCCACGACAGGTGAATGTTGAGGTAATATTTAAAATACCAGTTGATACCTGTGGCAATAGCTACGTAGTTACTGCCACGTACTACCACTTTATCGCCGTTTTGATCCAGTTCGAAGTACTCTTTCGGACCGGCAACTATTTCGGTGATAAATTGATCAGAAGCACCCGGTGCAATTCGTTCCAGCATCGCCTCAACCGGATTAAGGGCTGCGGTGTTTACCGGTTTGTTTGAAGGGCGTGATTGTGCGCTCAACGAAACCGCAAACAGGAGCAGAAGGAGAATTGCTATATGTTTTATATTTTTCAAATTCATGCTTTATAAATCAGTTATAAGTAGATTTGTGTGCTTTTCTGATAGGTGTTTTTGGGTAATTTTATAAAACTGACTTGTTTTTGTCAGTAAATTCCTGGCGCAGCTGATTCAGTTGTCTGCGCAGTGTAGCATCCCAGAGAACCTGATCCACTTCCAGGCTGAAGCCACCCAGAACCTCCGGATCGACCTTTTTTTCAAGTTCAAGTGTTGCTCCTGTTTGTGTAGTAACCAGCTCTTTGAGCCTTGTTTCAGTAGCCTGGTCAATTTCAAAAGCAGTAATCAGTTTACCGTAGCGGATATTATTGTCAGCTCTGTAGAGGTCAATAAATTTCAGCATGATAAACTGAATCTGAGCTTCGCGCTTATTCTGAATAAGCAGCTCGATAAATCTCTCCATGGTTTTGCCCGGTTTTCCTCCGGCGGCAGTTAGGAGTAGTTTTTTCTTGTCAGCATCCTGCAGTACAGGGCTTTCGAGAGCACGACGCAACTCGCTCATTTCGGCTAAAACTTCAGTGAGCAGAATGGCTTCATCGTACACTTTCTCAGCGGTTTTGCTCTCTTTGGCAAACTCCAGCAGCGCTGTGGCGTAGCGACTTGATATAAGACCGGCGTTCATAAATTAATACACTTATAGTTCTCATTTTGAGAAGAGGCAACTATTTGCCATGTTCTCAAAACTGTGTTAGACATACTAAACAGAAGAGAAGCAGGAAGTTATTTAAGTAAATAACCTCGCTGCAGGCTCCTCTTTTTACTTAGGATTTCGGGATATTGATTTCGTCGAGCAAACGACCGATCATATCCATCTGTTCATCTTTCTTCTTCAAATTACTGCGTAGCACTTTTTCGGCAATATCCACAGAAAGCAGACCCACTTCGTTACGAATCTGGCGAAGTGCATCCTCTTTTTCGGTTTCTATCTGCTTGCGGGCTTCCTCAATAATTTTCAGTGCCTCTTCGTGGGCTTTCTCTTTAGCGGCATTCACAATCATATCTTTTGATTTGCCTGCCTCTTTTAAAATATCAGCCTGTTCTCTTCTGGCACGGTCGAGCAGCTCCTCACTTTCGGCTTTCACATTTTGCAATGCTTCCTGAGCCTGTTTTGCAGCGAGCAGCGAGTCGTCGATGAATTGATTCCGCTTTTCTACACCTTTTAGTATTGCAGGCCAGGCAAATTTGGCCAGAATAAAAAAGACCACCAGAAATGGAATCAGCATCCAGAAGACCAGTCCGACTTCAGGTGTGAAAAGTTCCATATCTTATTGAATAAAAATTGCCAGGGCACAAACAATAATCGCGAAAAGGGCAGCACCCTCGATAAGAGCGGCAATCACAATCATGCTTGAACGAATATCACCGGCAGCTTCCGGCTGACGTGCAATTGACTCCATGGCTTGTGCACCAATGCGACCAATACCGAGTCCCGCACCAATTACTGCGATACTAGCGCCAATTGCTGCGCCAAAGTTTGCCAAACCGACAACTTGTAATAAAATTGAAAGTAACATAGATTTTTGTTTTTAATTGTTTGTACTATTTTAATATTTAATTTTTTATTTGAAAATTCTTGTTTTAGTGTTCACGAACACGTGTCATTCCTATAAAAATAGAGGAAAGAATGGTAAACACATATGCCTGGATAAATGATACCAGCACATCGAGCAGGAACATAAAGATGGAGAACAAGATGGAAACTACCGATACGCCTGCTGCCGCACCAACACCCATCATGCCTACAAACATAAATATAAGACCCATCAGCACCAGCACAATCATGTGACCTGCCAGCATGTTGGCAAAGAGTCGCACCATGAGTGAGAAGGGCTTGGTAAACATACCGATAATCTCAATTATCTGCATCAGCGGAAATACCGGAGTTTTCAGGAAAACCGGCACATCAGGCCAGAAAATCTCTTTCCAGTAGGCTTTTGTACCAAAAATATTGCTGATAAAGAAGGTAAACAGTGCCAGCGTCAGCGTGGTGGCAATGTTACCGGTTACGTTAGCACCACCCGGAAAAATCGGTATCAGCCCCATCATATTATTGATAAAAATAAAATAGAAGACTGTGAGCAGATAAGGTGCAAACTTCTCGTAATCATTCGGGATGTTGGGTTTAATCAGGTCATCATGAATGCTCATGGTGAGCTGTTCGATGGCACCTCCGAAACCTTTCATCGGACGCAGGTAGTCTTTCTTATATTTCGCTGCCAGCGAAAGCATAATCCAGGCCAGCAGAATGGCAGCCAACATGGCCGACGCTGCGTTTTTGGTGAAGGATATGTCCAGGGGGCGAACCACTTCTCCGGTGCTGTTACGATAAACTACCTTATTTTTATAAGGATCTTCCGGAGCAATATAATAGCCCTTATATTCCGCACCGTCACGCAGTTTTGCTGCAGAGAACAGATTCCAGCCCGTTTCGCCTTTCACTATAATGGGCAAGGGCAGTGAGTATGATTTATTCTCCCCGAAGCTTATCAGATGCCACTCGTAGGCGTCCGCCACATGCGTGAAAATCATCTCTTTGATATCGAATGATTTTTGCTCTTTTGATCCGTCATCAGCTCTCAGCATCCCGATGTTGAGGGAGAAGAGGAGCAGGAGCAGCGGGACAATATATCGTTTCATTTTGAAGGACATCTTATTATGGTGTTTGTTGTGAATCAACTGTTATTTTTTTCCTGATCAATCTTTCTGTGGCGTTTGTTTTGCTCCAGTAAGACTCTGGTCTCAAAATAGAGAAAAATTACCGAGTAAATAGCCGCATTTGCCGCAACAGGGATAGCCTGGTCGCGGTTTGCCAGCATCACTATGACTACAAAGATCAAAATCAGAGTGATAAACATCATGCGAATACCCAGAATTAGATTAACGCTCAGCTCTTTTTTCTGTTTCTCTTTGTTGCCGACGGTTACTGCAAGCACCAGTGTGAGTAGCAGAAAGAAGCCGGGGATGAGCCAGTAGGCATCAGGCCTGAAACCGGCATCCAGGAAATTATTGCTGAAAGCAAAATGACCCAGCAACGCCAGCAGCAGAAAAATCGCTGCCATTATACCTAATAATTTATTCACTTTCGTCATAGGGCACCTCAATTGCAATTGAAATCCGGTTGTTATTTACTTCGATAAAACCACCTGCCGATTCAAGATGAAACTCTTCATCGCCGGTTCTGTAGGTGATCACTCCCCCTTCGAGACTCGAAATGATGGGAGCGTGATTTTCCAAAATGGTAAACCGCCCTTTGGTTCCCGGCACGGTTACTGAGGTGACCCGGCCCGAAAAGGCAATTTTTTCCGGTGTGATAATATCTAATTGCATCTCTTTTTTGATTTCAGTTGTTGTTTTCCCTTCGGGGAATGTTACTATTTCTCCTCAGCTTGCGCCAGCAGTCTTTTTCCTTTCTCAATCGCTTCATCAATAACGCCCACGTTGAGGAAAGCCATTTCAGGATATTCGTCCAGCTCTCCGTCGAGGATCATTTTGAATCCGCGGATGGTCTCTTCGATGGGAACCATCACACCCGGTACGCCGGTAAACTGTGCCGCCATGTAGAATGGCTGCGACAGGAATCGCTGTACTTTACGTGCGCGGTTCACGGTGATTTTATCCTCATCAGAAAGCTCTTCCATACCCAGAATGGCAATAATATCCTGCAGCTCTTTGTTGCGCTGAAGAATTTGCTTAACACGCTGGGCGGTATTGTAGTGCTCTTCACCCAAAATCTCAGGGGTCATAATGCGCGAAGTAGATTCGAGTGGATCCACAGCCGGGAAAATTCCGAGCTCTGCAATTTTACGGCTCAATACGGTGGTGGCATCCAGGTGCGAGAAGGTGGTTGCCGGTGCCGGGTCAGTGAGGTCGTCCGCAGGGACATAAACCGCCTGAACCGAGGTAATTGATCCGTGTTTGGTAGATGTAATCCGTTCCTGCATAATACCCATTTCGGTGGAAAGGGTAGGCTGGTAACCTACTGCAGAGGGCATGCGGCCCAGCAGTGCAGACACCTCGGATCCTGCCTGAGTAAAGCGGAAAATGTTGTCGATAAAGAAGAGAATGTCGTTGCCTTTTTTATCCTCGCCGATGCCGTCGCGGAATGACTCAGCCACCGTTAGTCCGGAGAGAGCCACAGAAGCACGTGCTCCGGGCGGCTCGTTCATCTGACCAAAAATCAGCGTAGCCTGAGATTTTGCCACTTCGTCGTAGTCCACTTTCGAGAGGTCCCAGTGTCCCTCTTCCATGCTCTTCTTAAACTCGACGCCATAGGTGATAACGCCTGATTCAATCATCTCACGCAGCAGGTCATTTCCTTCACGTGTACGTTCTCCCACACCGGCAAAAACCGAGTATCCGCGGTGCTCACCTTTGGCAATGTTGTTAATAAGCTCCTGAATAAGAACCGTTTTTCCAACACCGGCACCACCAAACAGACCGATTTTACCACCCTTGGCATAGGGTTCAATCAGGTCAATCACCTTAATACCTGTGAAAAGTACCTCTGTGGTTGTGGTGAGGTCCTCAAATTTGGGCGGTTCACGGTGAATGGGGTAGGCGCCATCGCGATCAAGATCTTTCATGCCGTCGATGGATTCACCAATTACATTCATCAATCTTCCTTTTACCTGTTCACCTACCGGCATGGTAATCGGACTACCCATGGGTTTCACTTTCAGACCACGGCGGAGACCATCGGTCGAGTCCATTGCAACGGCACGGACAGTGTTTTCGCCAATGTGTTGCTGAACTTCAACAATCAGCCGGCTACCGTCGGCACGTTCGATGTAAAGTCCGTCGTGAATGGCAGGAAGTTTAGCGCTCTCGCCTGCGCTCAAATCAAAAAATACGTCCACTACGGGACCGATGATTTGTGATATTCGACCAGTTGAATCTGACATAATATTTTACACTAAATTTAATTTCTATAATTAACCGACAAATTTATAAAAAAAAGATGTAATTAAAAAACCTTTTTATTATAATATAATTTTCTTCAATGCCGGGTCAATAAAAATGCCATCTTTCACGATGGCATTTTTAAGTTTTATCTGTAATGTGTTAAGAGTGCTGTTCAATTCCCGCCAGCAGACGGAGGAGTGATTCTTTGGCATCACCTAAATAGAGATGTACTCCCTCTTCGCGCTCATAAAGCGGATTCTCTACTCCGGAATACCCGGGATTCAGATCAAAGTTCAAGATGAAAATCTCTGGAGCTTTGTCCACATTGAGTACCGGCATTCCGTA